>CAZTWM010000064.1:0-7202 GCA_964617935.1 uncultured Thermoplasmatales archaeon
TTATCCAATATAAAGTTTATTCCAATTGATTTCTTTTCCATAATTTCCATATGTCGTTCTAACATTCCTTTTAATGGTTCTATACATAAGAAAGCAACCCATCTCTATATTAAAACCTTAAATGGTTCTTCTACATTAATCAAAACCTCCGGTAAACTTTTATCTCTCTCATGTCCCAAAGCATCCTTGTTTTACCGAGTTCTTATTTCCATACCCTCATAAATATTTTCCAAAGTTAACATCCTCCTCTCAAATGAAAGGAAAGAATTTATTAAATATTTTATAATTTACATTGTAATAATATGAATGATATAAATGATGTAAGTGAACAATTGAATGAACTTAAAGATAAAAATGTAAAATTTGTTCGACCACTTTTCGTAGATATTCTTGGTAGGATGCTTGACTTTAGTGTTCCTATAGATCAATTAGAAGATATGATCAAAAATGGAAAAGGCTTTGATGGTTCTTCTGTAGAGGGATTTGCCAGGATTGAAGAAAGTGATTTAAGGTTTGTTCCTGAAATCAATACTCTAAGAGTTTTACCTTGGGAATATAAGGGAATAGAAAATTCTTGGAGAGAAGCGATAGTTTTTGGTAAAATAGTTGATTCTCACGGAAAAGAATTTGAGGGAGACACACGAACTCTGCTAAAAAATATAATAGAAAGATACAAAGATATTGGGATTTTAAAATGTGGGGCAGAGATAGAATTTTTCATTTTTAAAAATAATGATAGACCAGAGTATACCGATGAGGGGGGTTATTTTAGATCAGGGCTATATGGAGAAATAAGAAAAGAGTGCCAGCTCACTCTTAATAGGCTTGGAATAAAAACAGAATTTGATCATCATGAAGTTGCTTCTAGTCAGCATGAAATAGACCTAACTTACGAAGATGCTTTAACAATGGCGGATAGCATCATTTTAACCAAATATATTATAAAAAGAGTTGCAAGAAAATATGGAGTTTATGCTTCTTTTATGCCTAAACCAATTGAAGGAATAAATGGAAATGGAATGCATCTACACTTATCTTTGTGGAAAGAAGAAAAAAACTTATTTTTCGATGGAGAAAAGAAGAAGTTGAGCAATATTGCGAAATCATATATAGCTGGGTTAATAAAATATGGAAAGGAAATTCAAGCCGGATTGAATCAATGGATAAATTCTTACAAAAGACTTTATCCCGGCTATGAAGCTCCGACATACCTTGTGTGGGGCACAAAAAATAGATCTGCCTATATAAGGGTGCCAGAATACCAAGAAGGTAAAGAAAATGCTACAAGAATTGAGATAAGAAGTCCTGATCCGGCCTGTAATCCTTATCTGGCCATATCTTTAATTCACGCTGCTGGAATTCAAGGAATTAAAGAAAAATTAGAACCATTAAATCCAATTGAAACTGATGTTTTTCATTTATCCAAAATCGAAAGAAAGAAATTGTGTATAGAGGAACTTTCTCCATCCTTAGAGAAATCTCTCGAAATTTTTGAAAGAAGTGAATTTGTAAAAAAAATTCTAACACCGCATATTTATAAAAAATTTATAGATAATAAAAAAATAGAATGTACCAATTTTAATAAAACAGTTACAGATTTTGAAATAAAAAATTACTTTAAAATATTATAAATTCTTATGAAATTTTGATTCTGAGCTTCCAATATTAACTCTCCTAAAATAGTTGAAACATCCAATTGAAAATATATACCTTTCTCTATCTGTGTAAATTTTATTTCTCAAGTTATGGCCTTGATATACTCTGAATATTTGGTATCACACACCATCAAAACTATAGGATATTCTAAGATTTTGTAATATCTCATCCCCTCATTATGAAGATTTTTTATATCTAAGTAGCAAAAATTTGTGTATAGTAATCAGGAATATCAAATTCTAAAAAAATTTTTATAATACAACCATATCAAAACTCCAATGGAAAAAAGAAAAATTGAAAAGATAATAGAGGAGAATGGCATCAATTGGATTCAGATTCATTTTACAGATTTGTTGGGAAAACTGAGGATTTTACATTTTTCATCTGATAAATTTTTGGAAGATGTCATGGAAAATGGTTTCAATTTCGATGGCTCATCCGTGGGACTGGCAAGTATTGAAGCATCTGATTTAATCGCAATACCAGACAAAGACACTTTTCTGATTCTCCCCCATGAGGATGATGAGGCACGGATGGTGGCGAATATCTACACCCCTTCTTTAAAACCCCTACCAGCAGATCCAAGAAATATTTTGATAAAAGCAATAAGAAAAATAAAGAGGGCAGGATATAATGAAATAAAAATATCTCCAGAAATGGAGTTTTATGTCTTAGATAAATATGGAGAGGAAAATGTGGAGATAGAGGAAAAGGAAGGATATTTTGCACCACCTCCTCTCGACAATGCAAAAGATTATAGAAAAGATTTATCTAATGCCCTGATTGAAAGCGGATATTCCATAAAATATCATCATCATGAGACAGGAAAACAGCAACATGAAATAGAAATTAAAACTCTGGAAGCATTAAGGGCAGCGGATTTCTGTGTTTATTTCAAATATCTTGCAAGAGAGGTAGCAACTTTCCATGAATTATTTGTCACATTTATGCCCAAACCATTTTCAAACGATGCAGGCAATGGAATGCACGCTCATATTGCCTTATATGCCAAGAAAAAAAATGTGTTTTATGATAAAGACGATGAGTATAATCTCAGCCAGGCAGCAAGGTATTTTATTGGAGGAATAATAGAACATGCAAGGGCAATTGCTGCAATAGCAAATCCCACCATCAATTCATACAAAAGGTTGATACCAAACTTTGAGGCACCGTGCTACATAACATGGGGAAGATTCAACAGAAGTGCCCTCATAAGAGTGCCTGCAAAAAAAGAGCCAGATATAGAAATAAGAAATGCCGATCCTTGTGCAAATCCATACCTTTTATACGCATCCCTCCTATATGCTGGTCTTGATGGAATAAAGAAGAAAATTGAGTATAATCCGATTGAGAAAAATCTTTATACTCTCACCAAAAGGGAAATAAGGGAATATGGGATAAAGAGAATGCCATCCAATCTTATGGAAGCAATTGAAGAACTGGAAAATGATGACCTATTCAGAAGATCCATTGGAAAAGAAGTAATAGATATGTATACTGAAATGAAGAAAAAGGAGTGGAGAAGCTATATGACAGAAGTAACAAATCTGGAATACAGATTTTACCTAAGTTATTAGAAAGACGCAAAATTATGCTTCCTCCTCCATCCTTCTTCTCATTTCTTCTTTAACTGCTTCTCTATGCTCCCTGTCACCGCCTCTGCCCTTCAACCTGCAGGAAAGTTTTCTTATTGCCTCCTCAGGACCATAACATATCAGACGGTCCTCTTTTTTTATCATGGTGTCGCCGTGGGGCGCCCCTATGAACTCCTCCCTCTCGCCAGTTTTTCTGTATATTCCCAGCACTATGATGCCCTCCTCATCAATCTTCAAATCCCTCAGCCGCTTGTTTTGGAGCCAGCTTTTCTCCTTCACAACAAATTCCCCTATGGTGTATCCCTTACTCAGCCCCAGCAACTGCTCATAGTCATAAATTTTAAGAGATGTGAATCTTTCCAGTGCCCTCTTTATCAGCCATCTCATCCCTTTATCAATCATCTTCGAGCGGGCGAAGAGATAGAGAATGAAGAGTCCAACAGCAAGCCAGATAAGGCGAATTGTCGCTGCCTCCTGTGACTGGTTCATGAAGGTGAGCAGCAAGGTTGCCATGGCGGAGACAATGCCTGCATTTCCTATGAAAATGAGAAGGCGAATGATTTTTCTCCTTACAGGATGGGACACAACATGTTCTGACTCAGAGGTGGTAAAGCCAGTGCCAGAGAAGGCGGACTGTGCCTGAAAGGAAGCCATATCTCTCGATAAACCCGTCATTTCCAAGGCAACGGCTCCAATCCTGACTATCACTATGGAAAAAAGGATTACGAGCAGCAGAGATATGAGAGCAATCATCTTAGATAAAGGAGGTTTGCATAAATATGGGTTTTCATTTTTTGATCATATGGCTCCATCAATATCCTATTTTTCAAACAGAATAGTGTCCAGGTCCCTAATTTTTTCTATTTTTATGCGAGATGCTGGGATCTACATTTCTTCCATTTATTTGCAACAAGAATTGCAATTGGAAGAATTATGAATGCAACCATATCCCCAGTGTCGCCAGCAAATGCAAGTATGCTGGCAAAATTTTTTATTCCTAAAAGATATATTGCTATAGGAGGAATTGCCGTTATCAACCAAGCATATATTTTTTTAATGTTGAAAAAATATTTTGTATTGCTTTGCTGGGCAAGAGCAACTCCAATATAACTTGTTGTTATCGCCACCATAGGAATAATGTTACCTATTATATTTCCAACTCTTCCATATATGGATTGCAAGGCCTGTGTGGCTATTTGAGGGGTGTTTCTCCCAAATGAAAAAAGGAAAGATGCCATAAAAACTGCATATATGATAGCGGGAATGATAAAAGATAGAATAACGGCTTTCTTTGCCTTATTATAATCTCCAAGTCCATTATATACGTCTGGAATGACAGTATGGCATCCTAAAGAAAATATTGCCACCCCCATCATTGAAAGCACTCCACCAAAATTTGTATATAGCCCATTTTCAACCTTTGCAGTTGGCAACAACATGAATATTACTGCTGTAAAAAGAAAGAGCATGAAGAAGCTCAATATCAATTCAGTTTTCCCACTTGCCTCTAGCCCAAGATATATTATGATGGAAGCGAAAAGCCAGAATAGAAGCGCGGAAGACGTTTCATTCACCCCAAACAAGCTTGAAAAAACATTTCCCATTCCAGCAACATAAGCAAGCAAAGCTCCGAAGCTCATAATAAAAATACTAACATACATCACCCATCCTCCAAACTTTCCAAAGATTTTTTGTGCAAGATTGCTCATCTGCATTCCACCCATCTCAGCTGAATATTTCAAAACTATTAGGGCGGTGAATAGCATCAGCAATGTTATCCCAAATAAAATGGTGGCGGCAAGGAAAAAGCCAACACGGGAGGCAGCATAGGGGAGTCCAAGGACGCCAGCCCCGATTTGAGTGCCAACGAGAATAGCAACACCTTCCATAAATGTAATTTTTGGTTTATAAAGTTTTATTGTGCTTATTCTTATGAAATGTTTTCTTTGTTCCCTTAAAATATGGATAAGCAACCTTTCTCTTTTGAGACGCTTCCTTCTTAATATTTTTCTTGTGTTGTCCATATTATTCTATAACAATTGCCGTTGTCGTATCAATAACTCCATCTATTTTATATATAGAAGGAATAATTTCTTTTGCAAGCCTTCTTAAATTATCTGCTTTAACACTTACAATTGCGTCATATGGACCAGTTACTTCCTCTGCTTCTATAACATTTCTTATCTTTTTCTTTATTTCCTTGATTACTTTTTCTGCCTTATCCACTTCCAAAGTAAGTAAAACATAGGCTTTTATCATGAGTTTAAATAAAATGCAACCTTTTAATCTTTATCCTATTTTTGTGTTGAATAATTATTGCAAAAGAATAACAAATTATACAAATTTCATTGCTATCCTCCGAAACATTCTTTCCATTGCTTTTATCATTACAGGTCTTTATGCCATAAAAATTGGTTGAACAAAGCCAAAAAAGATGGCAGCCTTTCCTTCTATTAACCATTTCTCAGAATGCCCTCCTTATCTCCACCCTTCCATCAGATAGTTTCACCATTTCCAAAAATACTTTTTCCACATACTTCCTGCTTAACCCCCCCATAAACCATTCTCTCATTTCTGGAGGAAGAGCATCATGCACTGCATCCATAACTCCCTCCTTTAAATGAAAATTGTCCAGTATTATCTCCCTCGCCCCAGCGTCGATGAATGCCTCCAGATATTCCTTTATCTCATATTCTGGAAAGGGGAAGAGAGGACCTGCAAAAACATAGGTGTAGATTTCCATTTCCGAGAGTTGTTCCAAAGCTCTCAATCTCCTTTCTATGGATGGGGCATTAGGTTCCAGATATTTCCTCATTTCATCATTTAACGTAGTTATGGTGAAACCCACCTTCACATGACTCATTTTTGTGAGGATATCCGCATCTCTTAAAACCATATCTGATTTGGTTAGAATATCCACTGGCCAGTCATGCTTTGCCAGAAGGAGGAGACAGTTACGCGTAAGTTCATATTTTCTCTCCGCCGGTTGATAGGCATCTGTAGAGGTGGATATGCCCACAACGCCCCTTCTCCTCACCTTCAGTTCCTTCCTCAACATAGAGGCTATATTCACTTTGGCATATATGGTGCTATGCCATTCATTCCTATCCACGTGAATCACATTTGGGACATAGCAGTAAACACATCCATGCTGACATCCAACATAGGGATTGAGGGAATAATCTATTCCAGGGAGACGGGATATGGTCAAAGCAGATTTGCACCACTTTTCCTTCATTTCACAAAATCCTCCAGTTTTCTCTGATAGAGGCGGTGTTTCAGCAACTCACTGGCATCAATCCATCTTTTTATAGGTATGTGCAGAAGAGAGGAAACAAAAAGCATCGCCTCCTTCATGTTTTCAAATTTCCTCGCCTCCCTCCTCAACGCCTGCCTCACATTCTCCCTCACATTCCACACACCAACGGGCATTATATACCCGGGATGTATTTCTCTTAGCACCACCGCCCCTCCCTGCCTTTTCTCCTTTCGCAACTTCTCCGCCACCGCCAAGCGGGCAGCATAGTAGCAGCCGCCTATGGAGGCATACTCACTTCGTCCGTTATAGTACTCATGGTCGCCGAAAATCACTATTTTCTTGCCCATTGGGTTCCAAGTGGTGTTGGGGTACCATGCTTCTATGAGCTCATACTGCCACTCACCCGGATACATCAAAACCACCCATAAATTATCCATGCTTTTTGTGTAATATACACGGTATTCGTTGAGCCAAGGATATGATTTTATTTCTTCCACCATTTTCTTCCCTATGGTGTCATCCACTGCCGTAATACTCCATCTCGTTGGAACCATTTTTTTGTCAATGCCCAACAAACCGGCAGAAAACGCCTTCTGAATGGAGGAAACAAAGGTGCCATTCTCGTATAGCCATAAAATTGCCTCCACCGCCTTCATTTCGTCATAGAACACCTTTTCTATCTTTGGATGAAC
>CAZTWM010000065.1:0-7078 GCA_964617935.1 uncultured Thermoplasmatales archaeon
CCTTTTTGCCTTCTGCCACCAATCTGGCGATATATGATTTGGAGGCATGATGAGGAATGCCACACATGGGGACCTTCTCCCCGTTAAAGGTTCCCCTGGAAGTCAGGGCAATACCGAGGATTTTGGAAGCAATTCGGGCATCTTCAAAAAACATCTCATAAAAATCACCCATGCGAAAGAAGAGGATCGCATCAGGGTATTCCTGCTTGATCCCAAGATACTGCCTTAACATGGGTGTTATCTGGGCCATACGTTAAACCTTCACCTCAGTGTCTATTTTGGATCCTAGTGGATTTATATTTTTCAGGCTCCCATTGGTGCTACGATCTATACTTAATTATATCATTTCACCCAAGGGAGCCATGGAATCCCAGGTCCTGCATTTTGGGCATTGCCAATGTAACTCATTGGCCTCAAATCCGCATGTCGTGCACTGAAACCTAAGAGAGGGAATGTCCAAATGGGCGATAAGCTCCTCATAGGCCTCCAAGGCCTCCTCCTGCCTGCCAGAGTGGAGAAGGATCTCTCCTTGAAACTTCCTCGCTTCCCAAAGGTGCGGGGTGCGCTCCAGGGCATTTTGAAGCTCACGTAATGCACCCTCCACATCTCCGTCTGTAAACAGGAATCGAGAAAGGGCAAGGTGAGTAAAGGCATCTCCATTGACTTGGGCCGATTCCCTCAAAAACTCCTCAACTAACCTGCGATTTTTCATCTTTGAATAGGTTTCCTCGAGTCGATTATATGCCAAAAAGGTATAACGAGGGGCCACAATGGCAATCCTTTTCCATGCGGAAATGGCCTTCTTATATTCCTGTTTCATTGCATAAAGATCACCAAGATGTAAATATGCATCCACACATTCCCTATGGGTATTTATGGCCTTCTTAAACCATATCCTGGCCTTTGAAAGGTTGCCCTCTTTTTGGCTTACCTTTCCCATCTCCACCAAATATTCCGCCACCTTTCTCCCATCCTCAATAAGCCAATACCACATGGTGACCAGACCAATTTATAATCCTTGATTGCTTCAAAAAGTTTTGTATATGCACTGTTGAATAACCCGAAATAAAATATAAAATTGCATAAAATGCCAGATACGGGCTCGAGGGGATTCGAACCCCTGACCAACAGGTTAAGAGCCTGTCGCTCTACCTAGCTAAGCTACGAGCCCCATGCAAAAATATATTCTAATATAAAAATTTGATGTTGAAAAAATTGGATAGATGGGAAAAGAGATTATGCCTCGGTTGTGCGGAGGATTTCGTTGTTTCCCATGTATACCTCATGGCTTATGATAACCGATGAAAGAGGCACCAGTGTATAGTTTATCGGTGAGGGAGCAATAAAGGAGATGTTTATATCTGTGGATGCACCCATTCTTGCATAGCCCTTTGGCTCATAGTATATGCCAGTGGTGGAAGTTCCGAATATCACCGAAAAAACCATCGCCGCCGTTATTATGGCAAATATCTTCATAAAAACTTAAAAGTACTTTGTATTTAAACATTGTTATGATTGTCATCAGATTCTATGGAAAAATGAGGAGGATATTCGGAGATGAGATTAAAGTGAAGAATATAAGGAATATAGGAGAACTTCTGAATTTTCTGGAAAAGAAAAAGGAGGTGGAGGAAATAAGGGAATATCTTATCTTTTCCATAAATGGAAAAAGGGCATCCATGAAGGATGAGATAAGGAGCGGAGATGAAGTGGCGATCTTCATTCCACCTACAGGTGGATGAATTGCTCGACCAAAGGAAAGAAATGCATGGTAATTTATCTTGGCATCATTTCATTCTGATTTGGCAACAAAAAGCACAGCAAGTTTTTTTAATAAAATAATATTCATGTCCACCATGAAAAAAACAACCTATAACCTTTTGAAGAAACTTGTAAATGCTCACGGAACATCAGGATATGAAAATGAAATAAGAGAAATAATAAAGGAAGAGTTGGAGGGTTATGTGGACGAGATAAGAACTGATAGCATGGGAAATATAATGGCGATAAGAAACGGCGATACTCCTTCCATCATGCTGGCAGCCCATATGGATGAGATAGGACTGGTGGTAAAAAGCATAGATGAAAAGGGATTCATCAGATTTGTGAAATTTGGCGGATGGTATGATTCCACTCTCCTCAACAGCAGGGTTGTTTTGCATGGTGAGAAAGGAGACATATATGGAGTTATAGGTAGCAAGCCACCTCATATAATGAAGGAGGAGGAAAGAAAGGCAGCAATAAAGGCGGAGGATATGTTTATAGATATAGGGGCAAAGAATAGAAAGGATGTTGAAAAATGCGGGATAAAAATTGGAACCCCTGTAACCCTTGATGTTGAAATGAGGGAACTGCTCGATGGAAAGGTAACTGGAAAATCTCTGGATGACAGGATTGGCATAACAATGATGATTGAAGCAATTAAAAGATATAAAGGAGATGCCACCATATATGGAGTGGGAACTGTGCAAGAGGAAGTGGGCTTGAAGGGAGCAAGAACATCTGCCTTTTCCCTCTCCCCCGACGTTGCCATTGTATGCGAGGTGGCGGTGGCTGGCGACCATCCTGGAATTGACGAAAAAAATACGCAAATCAAACTGGATGGAGGAGCAGTTATAACTGTGGCAGATGCGTCAGGAAGAGGACTGATTTCCCACCCCTCCATGGTAAAATGGCTTGAGAAGGTGGCGAAAAAGGAGAAAATAAAATATCAGATGGAGGTGTCGGAGGGCGGCACCACCGATGCGGCGGTCATCCACATCACCAAGGGAGGTATTCCATCAGCAGTTGTGAGTGTGCCCACAAGATACATGCATTCTGGAGTGGAAGTGATAAGCATGAATGATTTGGAGGAGAGTATAAAACTCATTACAAAAGCATTGAATAATCTGGACATGCTGGAGATTTGAAAGGAAAAGAGGGAGCGAGACCAATATTCAAATTGAATCCGAGACTGCAAATATATTTTTATACCATTTATCCATTTTATATGGAGAATAAATGATGGAAGAATCTGGAGGCATTTATTGTACTCCACCCACTTCTGATGGAATACAGCTCAGGATAAAGCGGTATTGTAAAAATGGCGAGGAAAAGAATACATTTCCAGTTATCCTCTGCCATGGAGTGCTTGCCAATAAACACAGTCTCGATTTTGGTGAGGAAGGTTCAGATTTATGGAAAAAATACAGCCTTGCCGCATTTTTATATGATAAAAGCAACGACGAAATTAACTTCGATATCTGGGTTCCCGAGTTGAGAGGAAGAAGAAGTTTGAGTGAATCTGGAGAATGCGAGAAACCTCCTGTACCCAAAAAATACAACTGGTGCATCGACGATTACATCGAAAAGGATATACCTGCCATTATAGAGTATGTAAAAACGAAGTATAAGGATTATAGTACACGCATATTCTGGATTGGAATGAGTATGGGAGGCATGCTGGGTTATGCCTATGGAGAGAAAGGAGAGGGCTTCCAAAACCTTGCAGGAGTTGTAACAATAGCATCACCTGTTGCCTTTGAATATAGTAAAAGTTTTTTGTTTGAAAAGGGAAGCAGATTCTTTCCGAGAAAAATGAGTTTCATGTTCAATTTGAAGGAATTGCTGGAAAGATTTCCCAAAGCCAAAGAAGAATTTATAGAAAATGGTGCCAATCCAGATAATGTAAAACCTGAAGTTGTGGAGAAATATATTGAATTAGGATTTGACAACTATCTTTCATCAAAGATTATAAACCAGTTTGCCCTCTTTTACCGCCATAAGGATTTCTGCCATTACCCCCGCTGTCCATGGATGTATGATTTATTTGGAAAAATCCCTCTTTTGAGAAAATGTTTTTCCCCTCCAAGTTATAAGAAAAATCTCCATAAATTCAAAACTCCTCTGCTGGCTATTGCTGGAGGTGCTGACAGAGAAGCGCCTCCTGCCGAAGTGAAATATGCCATATCCCATGTGGGGAGTAAAGATGTTACATATGCAGAATTTTCAGAAGATTCTCCTTTCACCCATATTGACTATGCACATCTTGACTTCCATTTAGGAAACAGGGCAAATGAAGAGGTATATCCTTTGATTTATGATTGGTTGGTGGAACAAATCTACAGGCAAAAAATGTTGCATTAATTTTACTCATATGTCATGTTTGGATATCTCGCACATTACATTATTCTAAACCTTCCTCACATATAACTCCATTCCCATCTTTTGCTTTGACGGAGAATAACTCCCTACCACTCTCAAATTTTTTATCTCCAGCATGAATCCTTTTTCCCTCGCCAGATTTTTTATTTCCTCAATCCTTTTCTCAACTTTTCCCCTTTCCATAATTTCATAATAGTGTATCACATCTCCTCTCCCCAGAGCATATGGGAGGAAATGAAAACTCCTGTGGGGGAGGTTCATTATTATGTGATTTGCATGGGGCAGATTTTTTATCATTTCTCCCGCGTCTCCCTCCATTATTTCAATTATCCTCCCCATCCCATTTAACATCACATTCTCCCTCGCATATTTCACCGCATACGGGTTTATATCCATGGCATAAATTTTTGATGGACGTGCATATTTACCAATTACAAGGCTGAAGGGGGCAATGCCAGCAAACATGTCTATAACAATGCTTCCCTCCTCCACCTGCCTTGCCACCTTCATTCGCTCTGTGGCAAGGCGGGGCGAGAAATAGGTTTTTGCCACGTCCACTTTCATTTTTAGACCATATTCTCTGTGGATGGTCTCAGTTGTCTTTTCCCCTGCAATGATTTCGATATTTCTTACCCTGTAATCCCCCTCCACTCCTCTGTCTAGGCATACTGTTCTTACATTCCTGCTACTTTTCAGTATCGCATCCGCCAACTCGGCAGCAATGCTCTCATTCTTCATCCTCAATATGGCTATGGAGCCAACAAAATCTATGGAGATGGAATCTGCTGTTATACCCTTCTCCTTTAAAACGTCCAGATAACTTTTTTTCTCCACCTTCTCAAAATCCTCCATGGAGAATGTGCACCCCTCAATGTTTATATGTCCCTTCACAGGAAAATATACATTCCTTTCGTCCCTCCTAACTTTTAATTCTTTAACAAGAAAATCCTCCTCAATGAGTTTCTTTCTCACTTCCTCTGCCCTTTCCCTTGGAACAACTATGCACGGATTTTTCACATCCTATAAAAATATGGTGTGTATATACCATTTATGCTTGCATTCATCGGAATGGGTCTGTGGGATGAGAAGGACATAAGCCTTAAAGGAATTGAAATGGCTAAAAAATGTGATAAGGTATATGCAGAATTTTATACCAGCAGGAGCAGCGTCAATATAAAAAAACTGGAAAAACTGATTGGAAAAAAAATAGAGATCCTGGGGAGGGAGGAGGTGGAGGAGGGAGGAAAAATTCTGGAAGAGGCAAAGGAAATGAATGTATGCCTTCTTGTGCCAGGAGACCCCATGATGGCAACAACCCATGTTGATTTACGCCTCAGGGCAATGGAAAGGGGGATAATGACAAAGTTGGTGCATGGAATGAGTATAATTACCGCCTCCGCCGGCGTTCTGGGATTGCAGATCTACAAATTCGGGAGGGTGGTGAGCATAGCAAGACCACATGAAAATTACTTCCCCCTCTCCCCCTATGAGAGAATAAAGGAGAATCTTTCCATGGGTTTGCATTCCCTCCTCCTTCTTGATATAGGAGAAAAACCCATGACAGCAAATGAAGGAATGGAAATACTTCTGGAGATGGAAAGAAGGAAAAAAGAGGGAGTAATATCCCCCAGCACACTGATTGCTGTTGTTGCCCGTGCCTCCAGTGATGATGCAACCGCCAGGGCAGGATATATTGAAAAAATGATGGAAGAGGATTTTGGGGAAACTCCTCATTCAATTATAATACCAGGAAAACTTCATTTCATGGAAGCAAAGGCTTTAGTGTATATTGCAGGAGCACCTGAAAAAATAATGGATGAAAAATAGATATGCTTGAAGCCAAAAATATAATTAAGAAGGGAAGAGGGGTGTGTTTGTTTACAGAGTTGAGTCAACTGGTTCTGGCATTGTCCAGTGTATTGGGCTGTATATGTAGAGTATGGGGTCGCCGTATATCACCTGGTCGCTATCGATGTTAAGAGCAAAGGATCCATAGATGCTTGTGGGGTCAAGGGTGGTGAAATCTCTCTCGAATCTCCAGTATATGTGGCTGTAGGCAATTCCTACTGGTTCTCCCTCATAAACACATCTCTTGAAGAACTCTATATCATTTATCTCCCAATGTGGCGACAAACCAGTGTTGGCATTACCGTAGGCAGCAACGGCACCATGCTCAAGATATACCTCTGGTCCATAGTGGGCAAAGGTGGTACAGCTCATCCATGCCACAAACTGGCTATGCAGGTTGTGCCAGTAGTAATCAGCCCATTTGAAATGCACCAGATTATACTGTGATGGTGGGTCAACCTCATACCATACAAAACCACCGCTCCTTGCCGTCTCTCCTTCCCAGTAGGCATAACCGCGCCATGCGTCCGGGCCTGCAAACTCAGGATGATAGCTTATTCCACCTCCTCCTGTTCCATGTCCGCTGTAATAGTAGAGAGATGCTCTCTGCTGGTCAATTATGAGATTATCCCATGCACAATGTCCGCGATATTCCCTTCCATATGCACCGAAATACTTTTCTATGTATCTGCTGGTATAGGCATTGTATCTCTTGCCGTCGTTACCTGCCTGCTGATACCCATCCCGGTAATTCATTAGGGACGAGGTGGTAATGTTGCGGTATGGATTGCCGAATATTATTGCAGGATACAAAACGCTTCTCACCACATAGGCAGCATTTGCCCCAGGCGTTTTTCCTATGAACTGTCCTGCCGTTGATTCATTTCCGAAGAGGGCATGATGTACTGTAAAGCGTATATCCGTCTTTGGAGCAACAAAGGCATAGGGTTCAATTCCTGTGGTGTCCACGCCTATGCTCTGGGCATATGCATACACATCTTTCGGTATCTTGCTGAACCACTGCAGCTCTGCATCCCATCCTATGGGCGGGAGTTCTCCATTCTTTATATAATCCATTATGGGCTTG
>CAZTWM010000066.1:0-6907 GCA_964617935.1 uncultured Thermoplasmatales archaeon
ACAGATTGTTTTTATTCAATATTCTCTCCATTTATAACCACATTTTGTGCATGTGTATATCCTTGTTTCAGGTTCATCGGCTGCTCTTGTTTGTCTTAAAATCCAGTATGCTTCATTGTTTCCACATTTTGGACATACAACGTTTGTTTTTGGCAGGAGCTGCATATCCTCCTCAATAATGGCAGAATCAAGGTCTCTCCTCTGAGAAACTATTATACGCTCTCCTTCCTTCTTTTTCTTGTATCCGCATCTCCTGCATACCAGATATTCGCCCTCTGGATAGAGAAGAGAGCCGCATTTGGGGCAGAACATGGAAAAAGGAAGGAAGATGCAATATAAATAATTTATCTGCAATACTTTTGGAATGTCTTTAAGTTTCAATAACAAATCGCAATTTTATTATACCAACAAGGAATTTTCTGTTATAGATGAAAACATTGGTTCTGTGTATTGACAGGGATAATGACTTCGGCAGAAAAACAGATTTTACTTCCCCCATTATAGGGAGGGAGGATAATTTGAGGGCTGCCCAGGCTCTTGCACTCTCAGACCCCGAGGATTCTGATTCCAACTGCCTTTTTGCAGCCATATCTTTGTATGACAGCCTGGAAGATGCAGAGATTGTAACCATATGTGGCGATATAAGTGTGGGAATAAATTCTGACACAAAGATTGCTTCCCAACTTGATGAGGTTCTAAAAAAAATAAAGCCTGATAGAGTGATTCTGGTGAGCGATGGGGCAGAGGACGAATATATCATCCCTCTGATTGAATCAAGGATAAAGATTGATGGTGTTAAAAGAATCGTGGTGAAGCAGAGCCAGACACTGGAAGGCACCTATTATTTGATAAAACGTCTCATGGATGATGAAAAATTGCAGAGAAGGTTCATGTTGCCTTTAGCCCTGATTTTCCTTATATGGGGTTTGTCCGCCATACTGGGTGCCATGTCTGTTGGATTTTCCATAATTCTGATTGTGCTCGGTCTTTATTTGCTTGTAAGAGTGTTTCATATGGAAAAAATGCTTGCTGAAATGGGGAGGGAACTGATAACGGGTTTAAAAATGGGGAGGATGACTCTCTTTTCATCAGTTCTTGCCGTCTTCATGGTTATAATATCTCTTGTTTCAGCATACAGGCTGCTGGAAGGAAAGGAACTGGTGGCAGGGGAGTATGTTATAAAATTCATAAATGAAATATTATGGTGGATAATCTCTGCTGCTCTAATTGTGGCTCTTGGCAGGGTGATAGATGCTTACTTTAAAGAGAAAAAGGTGTTGTGGAGTTATTCCATCCTTCCCTTCACAGCCATTGCCTTTGGTTTAATCCTCTCCGCATCTCTCAATGTTCTTCTGGAGGTCATACATGAAAAATCTCTCCATTTCATTTTAACCCAGAGAATTCTTTCTGTTCCATTCTTGGGAAAAATAATCGGTGGCTTGCTGATTGCATTCATAGGAAGTGTTCTCTATCATATCTTGGAGGATATTTATAAGGAGGAAAAGAAATGATAGAAATTGTGATTGCTCTATTTGCAGCATGGGCTATTCTTCTCTATATCGCCAAGAAATGGGGAGCAAAATATGGTTTTGAGCCATCAGGTCCTCTTTTAATGTGGAAGACAGAAAAGGGAAGGAAATTGATTGACAGAATATCAAGGAGGAGAGGATGGAAGGCATATGGGAATTTATCCATAGTGATATGCGCGGTGGCGATGATTTTAACCACCTTCCTGATAATCCTCAATGTAATCATATCTTTCCAGATTTCTCCGCAGAATGCGCCCTCCCCTCGCCTCATGCTGGGCATACCTGGCATAAATCCGATAATACCCATAGGATATGGAATAATTGCTCTGGCAATAGCCATCGTAATACATGAATTCTCCCATGGCATACTGGCAAGGTTTGAAAAGATAAAGGTGAAGACACTGGGCTTGATTTTTCTCATCGTCCCCCTGGGAGCATTTGTGGAGCCTGATGAGGAGCATTTAAATAAGGTAAAAAGGGCAAAGAGAGCAAGGGTGTTTGCAGCAGGTCCAACTTCCAATATAGTGCTTGCAATCTTATGCATAATTATCCTCTCCTTTGTTTTCTCTCCCTTGATTACCCCAAGAACAGATGGTGTTGTTGTTACCCAGGATGCATTTGGTATCCCAAGATGGAGCGTAATAGATGGTATGGATAACGTAGATATTCACAGCCTTAAAGAAATGAAGGAGATGCTGGCAAAAATTGATGCGGGAAAATTTTACAATGTGACACTTTTTGGAAACAACTCAAAGAACTACATGATAATGAATGGTCTGTATGTGGCAAACGTTATTGATAACTCCCCTGCCCATGGGGAGATTGAAAAGGGATGCATAATTTACAAAATAGACAATGAGTATGTTGCCAACACAACAAAATTTCTGGACATAATGGACTCCAAGAAAGCAGGTGATAAAATAGAAATATCATACTATTATAACAATTCCTTTTTTAACAAAAACATCACCCTTTCCGACAGATATCAATTCACCAGGGAGGCGGGAAGCAAAGGGAAGGGATTCCTTGGAATAGAGGCATATGGAATGGAGGATGTGATTATTGATGCATCTTTCTTTTCCAATATTTATAACCCTCTTAAGGGAAGATTTCTGCCATATCTCGCCCTTCCATTTATGGGATTATCTCCTCCCCCACAGGAAATAATGGATATTTACACTCCTTCCCCTCTCTTCTGGAGCATTTATAATCTCATTTACTGGATTTTCTGGCTCAATTTTGCAGTTGGAACATTCAATGCACTGCCAGCAATTCCCTTGGACGGCGGATATTTGTTCAGAGATGGAGTGGACTATATCTTTTCATTAATTTTCAGAGACAAAAAGAAATCTGAAAAGTTCTCCTCTCTAATAGCCACCACCATCTCTCTCATAATCTTTCTCTCAGTATTTGCAATAATACTTGTGCCCCGCCTCAGAGAACTTATTTCTTTCTGATATAAAGGAAGGCAATGCAGACTATCAGGAAAAGGGCGAACGGCGGAATAATCCATATGGTTTCAGTTTCCCCTTTTCCCTTTTCTGCATGGTATAATGTGAGTTGTTTTGTTACAGTGTTGTAATAATAATCATAGTTACCGTCTCCATTGGAATCAAAGAATATTTCATCCACTCCATCATCATCCATATCTTTCATCCCCACATTCCTTGTGGCATTCTTATCTTTATCCCAGTAAATGTATTCATTGTCTTTTTCTATCCACAGGAGATAACCCTTTTCTCCGTTAATGCTTACATTTATTGTCCCACTGGCATTCTTTGGATTGGAACCCAGTTCAATTTCTATAGAATCTGGCACATCATCCATGTCATAGTCAATGGGGATTTCAAAATAACCCTTCTCGGATGCATTATAATTTTCATTTGCTGAGGAGTCCACAGCCCTTATATAGTAGTAGTATTCTCCAGGGGTGTCATATTTGCCGTCAAAATAATATATTTTATTGCCCCCTCCTTTCATATCATGGGTTTCTTCCTCTCCCCCTCTTCCAATTATCAGAACTGCTTCCTTTATACCACTTTCATCATCAATATAAGCAGAAATGTTTATCTTCCCCCCAATAACCTGTCTGGCATTTGGAGGATCTATAGACACTGCTCTTATGATTGGCGGATTGGTTTCTATTCCTTCATATATTATTCTAAATCTATACTCCCCGCTTTCTGCCATATTAGGAACTGTGGCTGTATCCCATGCCTTTATCACCACCTTATAATACCCGATTTTATTGAAGGAGGTTGTGAAATAATAAAGATTTGTTGTTCCTATTCTATTCATGCATCCCGATATCTCATCTGTTCCATTTGATATATAAACCATTGCCTTGTCTATGGTTGTATACTCATCCATTATGGTAGCAGATATGTTCACTGGATTTCCCATACCCTGGGTTTCAGGGGTGATACCCACTCCCTCTATCTCTGGAGGAGTGAAATCCTCCTCTCCACCAATTTTTATGTCTTTTACCACCACATTATCATGTGTATTTTTTTCCTCTTCAGATGAAACTTCTACCATTATATTGTAAATTCCAGCGTTTGCGCTCCATAAATATGTCACCTTAGCCCAACTTTTATTTTCAATGAACTTCTCTATAACATCTGGATTAATGAGGACAAATCTTTCTTCATCAATTCTCTTTTCAAATATCCTTATGGTTGCTGTAGTATTTGCATGCCCCACATTGTGGATTATTATGGAAATGTTTATGGTATCATTCTCCCTGGGATGGCTTGGGTAAAAGAGAATATCCTGTGCATCTATATGCAAATCGGGTTTTGCTTCCACTTTTATGGATTCAGGATACCAGTTATTATTCATATTGGATTCAGGAATTCTTCCGTTCTCATTCACTCTCCCTATTATTTTCCATTCTCCATTATATTTTTCATCTCCATAGGATGCCATCCATGAAAACTCAATCTTTTTCTCCTCTCCTATATTCAATCCATTTATCGATTTTTTCATCTTTATATGCTCTCCACCCTCCTGATATATGGTAAGGGTTATGTTTATGGGTGTGGACTCATTAACAGACTTTTTGCCATCATTTTTCACATATACCGTAAAGTTTACCGTTTCCCCTTCCTTTATGTTTGAAGGATGAATAATCTTATATATGTCCAGATCAGCCGCGATATCCACCTCTATGGGTATACTTTTTTCCACTCTATAATCCGAGCCATCTGCCATTATCAAGTCCAGTCTCCATTTTCCTCTTTCCGCATTTCCATAAAAGGTGTAGAAGTTATCTATACTCCATCTCGTCCTGTCAGTTGAGTTAAAGGGCATGAATGAATAACCCAAATCATCTATGTAGATGGTGCCCTCGCTTCCTTCCTCCTTGGCAACCATGCGTATTTCCACAGCCGTAACTCTCCCCCCACCCTTTCTCCATGAATTCAGCACTTGAGGAGGAATGTCGTATCTGTGCCAGTCTCCATCTCCATTGAGTTCGTTTAGATACACAGTATGGAACCTTGGGGTGGAACCAATTGTGAGAAGCGTATAATTTATGGCTATATATGCCGATGATTTTTCCACATTGTACCAGAAATAAAGTTGGGGTATATCTGACAGGGAGATGCCATAAGTAATATTCTGGCGGAAACCAGCAACATCTCCAGGATGAACCTTCTCATTTTGATAACTCCAGCTTCCTTCATAATTGCTGAATCTGAGTTCTATGGCATCCTCTCCGCTATGCACCACACTATTCTGAAAAATGGATGATGTGGTTTTTGAATTGGAGAAAAATAGAAAAGTGTAATCTTCTCTTTCAAAACTCGGGTCTGGAAGAGGCATGGAGGTTTTGACAACCTTTGATTCAGGAGAATATAGTTTTGCAATAACCTCTCGAGGAGCAGCAACACTTTTGAGATCTATATGGCTTATTTCATCCATTCCCTCCACACCTGCCACGTAGTATTGGGCATTGGTGTTTATATCGCTCCACCATCCATGACTTTCATTCTGAAATATCTGGATGTTGGCATCAGGAGTTTCTATCCAGAAGGAGTCAAGATATGCATAAATCTCATGTTTTTCAGTGGAAACACTCGATTTGGTCACTTCCAGCTTAAATGAAACTGAAACAGAATTCTTATTTTTGAAATAGGATGTAACATTCTTTGTTATTTCCACCCATCTTCCTGTGGAAGAACCACTTTCAATGGATTGTCCATCCAGCAGAATATCCCACTGCACTCCTTCCAAGTCGAAGAAGGTAAATATTTTTCCATGGAGAATATAGTTACTTTTTCCATTATCTGGAACCTTTATTGTCTGGGAAACCTTTGCGTATCCGGGGAACCATAGATAGCCAAGTTTACCCAGCATCCCCTTGGAATATATCTTGTAACATTTATCCTTTTCTACAGGGTCATTGGCATACCCCATCTCCCACTTTATGTTGCCCTCTGTGGTATTTTTCCACTGTGTGGAATGCGCATCCTCAAATTCGCCATTTTTAAATCCTGAGTAAATTCTTGCAAATTCCCCTATTTTTTTACCATTTTCCACAGTATCCCAGTAAATATAATAGTGCCTTCTCTCATGAGGCTTCAAATTCCCTTCCATAACCCATATTACAGTGACATTGGCATTTTTTACAGCATCATAGTCATTAGAAAAGATTATCTCCCTCCCCACATTCTTTGTCGGCACCCACGTATTGTTTTCTAGGGTATACTCCACCACTCTAATAGAAGGGGGATAAAAGGTTCTTTTGGAAAAACTACCTGCCTGAGAGTAGGATATATGGTCCATCAATTTTGTGAAATTTATGGTACAATAAACCATTTTATTAGAATAAACAAAATTTTCTCTCTCTCCCATCATAGACGCCGCCACAGGCACGCGATAATGCCACTCGTCATTCCACCATTCTGCATTTTTTGGTGCAGGGGGGAAAGGGGGATAGAGTGGTTTTTTGACATTTACTTCCATGCTTATTATATTATTGTCCTCATTTTCCTCCTCTATTCTACTTTCGTAATCAGCAAATATAAAGAGGGTGTGGGTGCCTATTTCCGCCATCCAAGAAAGGTGGATATATCTTTCTTCCCCACTTCTTAAGGAATCCAGTTTTATCTCATAAACAGGTTCTGTTCTATTGTCAACAAAAAGAGCGACTCCAACATTCTCGGCATCCGTTCCACTATTCCCGATGGTAACATTAACCAATACCTGGTCTCCCTCATATATCTCTTCCAGAGGAATGCTGGCATTAGTGACATATATATCTGGCAAACTTTGGGAAATGGCATATGGTACAGTGGAGGATACAAGAAGCACTGATGCAACTAATATTATTTCTCCCTTCAATTTCACACCCCTTTAATCTAATTTTTGGTTAT
>CAZTWM010000067.1:0-6779 GCA_964617935.1 uncultured Thermoplasmatales archaeon
AGGAGGAGATTTTTTCTGTATATGCCTTCCATCTCTCCTCTAATCGGGCATCAAGCAGTGTATTCATTATATACTCGCCAAGTTCTTCTGTAGTTGCCCCGTCACTCCTTCCAGTTATGGCAATTTTCCTCTCATACTGGGTGCATATATCCAAGGCCATATTGAGTTTTCTTGCCTTTTCAGTATAGCCGATGTGGTTCAGCATCATCGCTGCCGCCCTTATCATGCTCACAGGATCAGCATACTTTGCTCTTCCCTCCTCAACCATCCTCAATGCAGTTCCATGAATGGCTTCGAACATGGCATATCTTTTGCCTATGTTGGCACTTCCTGCTGTGCCCACACCCCCCTGAATCTGTGCCGCCTCATCGCTTATTATGTCGCCGTATAAATTGGGCATCACCATCACCCTGAAGTTTTTTCTCCTGGCTGGATCAAGAATTTTGGCGGTCATTATGTCGATGAACCAGTCGTCCCATTCCACCTCAGGATATTCCTTCGCCACCCTTTCAGCAATCTCCAGAAATTTGCCGTCCGTTGTTTTGATAACATTTGCTTTCGTTACCACAGTAACCCTGTTTATTCCATTTTTTCTCGCATATTCAAAGGCATATCTTATTATCCTCTCCGCTCCTTGGGATGTTATCACTCGAAAATCGATGGCGAGGTCGGGAGTAACCTCTATTCCTTTACTTCCGAGCATGTAAGCTCCCTCCGTATTTTCTCTCACTATCACCCAGTCTATGCCTTCCTCAGGCACTCTAACGGGCCTTACATTGGCGAATAAATCTAACTCTCTTCTCAAAGCAACATTGGCACTCTCTATATTGGGCATTCCATCTCCCTTCTTCGGCGTCGTTGTAGGACCTTTAAGCAAAACATGGCATTTCTTTATCTCCTCAAGCACCTCCATTGGTATAGCTCTCATCTCCTCTATTCTTCTTTCTATCGTAAGCCCCTCTATGTTTCTTATTTCTATCTTGCCTTTTTCAATTTCATCCTGCAGAAGAAATTCCACTATCTTTTTTGCTTCGTTGGTTATATATGGTCCTATTCCATCGCCTCCAGCAACTCCTATGATAACGGGTTTTATTTTACCGTAGTCAATCCACTCGCCCTCTCTCTTCAATCTCTCAATTCTTTTTAGTTGCTCTTCTATTATCTCCTCAAAATGCTTTTTTGCTTTCTCAATTTCATCCATTCAAACACCCCCAAACATTTCCTTCTCCTCATCTGGATGGATATAAAGGATGTCATCATAGGGATGGCGGTAGAGCCTTGCCTTTAACCTCTTCTGGTCTAAAGCATGTCCTATGAAACCTATACTCCTTCCCATAACAAACAAGCCATTGAGCCCGCCCATCTCTATGAATTCTTCTATTTCCTTTTCCGTAAACATGCCCGTGCTTCTCATTAAGTCGACGAAGAGAATGCCTATGCATCCATCTACGTTGAGTATGAGATTGTTTCTTTTGGCGGTGGTTATCTTCTCCACTTCCAAGGCATATTTCAGCAGGTCAACGCTTGGAAAGTTTTTAAAGGCATATTCCTTCAGCAGTTCCACTCTCTTATCAGGGTTCTGCACACTTTTTACTCTATGGCCAATGCCGGGGATGTACATGCCCTTCCTCTTCATCTCCTCCACGAATTCCTCCGGCTTGAGTTTCCGGTCATATGCTGACTTAAAATAGCGGGCAGCATCCGCAATGGCTCCTCCGAAGCGGGGACCTATGGTGAGTAACCCTGATGCCAGAGCATCTATGATGTCCTTTCCTGCCCTTGCGGTAACTATTGCGTTGTGGGCGCCACTCACAGCAGGTCCGTGGTCAGCCGTAATCATCAACACCATTTCTATGAACTTTCTTGCGTATTCCGGCAATAATTTCTTGAACCATAGCAATCCTATAACGCCTCCTATTCCTATATCCTTTTCTATAACCTCGCTTATGGGCATTCCTGCATATAATAACTCCTCTCCACTGTCGTCCGAGATGGTGCATATGAACTCCTTTTGCCTTCTTATTATGCCTTCCTTCAACGCCTTCTTGTAATCTATTGGCACAACAGGTGGCTCTTCCTCCTTCATCTCCGGTATTTCCCCTCTCTCCTTCAACTCATCAAACACCTTCTTTATTGCCTCACCCAGATCATCGAAACTGGACGGCACTATCGCCCCTGCCTCTCTCAGCGCCTCTATTTTAGCATCCGCCGATTCCATCGCCTCTCCACTCTTCGCCCCCGCATGCCCGAATTGAACTTCGCCTGGAAAAACCTTTGCACATGTTCCAGAAACCCATGCCACTAACGGCTTTTTAATCTTCCCTTGCTTTAACGCCTCCACCACCTCGTATTCCTTTCTTCCTCCCACCTCTCCCAGCATGACCATCATCTTTATTTCCGGGTTCTGCTCATACCTCAAAAGATGATCTAGGAGAGTTGTTCCAGGATAGCGGTCACCACCTATGGCTATTCCTTCATAGACTCCGTTGCTATTCTGCTGTATTATGTTGAACATCTCATTGACCATCCCACCTGAGACAGTAACCAAACCAACAGAGCCGGGCCTGTAAAGCTTCAAACTTCTCAAATTGTCTATCGCCCCTCCAGTATTTCCTATCTTGAATGCCCCTGCCCTTAACCCGCCGACGGTGGCGGGACCTATTATCCACTTCTTTCTTTTTTTTGCCTCCAGAGCCATCAATCTTTCCTGTCTCTCTGGTATTCCTTCCGCTATCACCGCTATGGTTTTTATGCTATCTGTTTGCAATGCTTCCATTGTTGTATCGTAAGCGGAGCGGTAGGAGGAGAAGTTCACCATTACCTCAGCATTGGGATGATTCTCCACCGCCTGTTTAAGATTTCTGTACATGGGAATGAGTATCTCCCTCAATCCAAAAAATACCTTAACATATCCCTCTCTCGTCGGATTGACAACGCATGCTACAGAAGGCTTCTCTCTCCTGCATAAATAATCGAAATCAAGCATTCGCTGGATGGCATTTCTCTGCTCTCCATAAACTATCGCCTGCGTATTCTCATCAAATAGAATATAGTCCATTTCAATCATCCTCCTCAAGAGCTATTTTAACTATTCTCGTCATGTGCAACTCGGGCCCGTAAACCCTTATTGGCACTCCTATTTCTTCTCCAAGCGCCTTCATCTGTTTCAATCCTTCTTCATAGTTGGGTCCTCCCCTCCTCACATATATTCTTATGCCATTTTCCCTCAACTTTTCAGCATATTCCCGCAACGCCTTTATTATGCCCGTAAAGGTTTTTGCCACGTCAGTAAAGTTTGCTATTCCACCCCCTATAATCAGAATCTTTCCTTTCTGCCCATCCCTCGTCATCAAATCAAGAATTGTTTTCGCATACTCATATGTCTCATCTGTCGTTGGGTTTCCGCTGTATTCTCCGTAATTTGCCAACTCTTCACCATAACCCAGATCAACTATGGTATCAGCGTAAATCACGCTTGCTCCGCCGCCAGCCACCATGGTCCATATCCTGCCATTTGGATTTAAAATGGTGAGTTTCATGCTTGCCCCCGACTTCTCATCCAGCTCCTTTATATACTTCTCTTCCGGCGTTAATTCCCTTCCAAAAGGAGCGGGGAATTCAACGCCTCCCCATTTCTTTGCCATCCAGAAGGAGGCAGCATCATCAAGGCGGGCAACCATGTCAAGGGGCACGATTTTTTTATCTGCTGTAACGGCGAAGGGATTTATTTCCAGAAAGGTGTAATGGAGTTCTCTGTAGAAGGTGTATAAAGATTTTATGAAATGGGAAATCAGTTTTGCATCCTCTCCAGCCATTTCAGAGATCTTTCCCTCTATATCCAATTCTTCAATGCTTCCATCCAAGGGAACATCCATGGCTATAACCTTTTCCCAGTTCTCTTCAATGTTTATTCCGCCTTCTGTGGAAAAATATATGTGGTCTGCTTCCCTGTCATCTTTTATGGCCACATAATATTCCTTCTCATGCTCTATGTAGGGCTCCACCAGGAAGTGCGTTAGTTTCCCTTCCACATTTCCTATTTTTACTGTGCTGCCCATCCTTTCGTCTATCCATCTCTTTGCCTCATCAAAGGAAGCATTGAGTAATATTAGTCCATGCTTTCCTCTCTTGCCGAAAAGCTGATCCGGCTTAACCACCAGCCTCTCCTTTTTAATCCATTCATTCTCCTCCGCCAACTCATCCAAAGACATATCCGGAGTTACTAGGGCATATTTTTTATGCATCTCGAACTTACCCTCCGAGAATGAAGGCAGATATTCCGCCAGCATTCTTTTTGCATCATATTCCCTAATTCCTCTTTGCGCCATTCATTCACCTCCTATACTCCTATACTTATTTCTTATATACGCCAGTTTTCCACCTTCCTTTACCATCATAATTTCTCTCTCACTCATATTATGCACTAACTCCATTTCCTCACCCTTCGTGAGATTTTTGAGAATAATGCACTCCATATCCCCCACATTTATCTCCAGTCTGTCTCCCTGCTCTATTTTCTCATAGTCATGGCCATTTTTGAATACGAGAGGCAAAATGCCGAAGTTTATCAGGTTGGCGTGATGAATGCGGGCAAAGGATTTGGCTATAACCGCCTTTATGCCGAGATATTTGGGGGCTATGGCAGCATGCTCTCTGCTTGAGCCCTGGCCATAGTTTTCGCCGCCCACAATAAAACCGCCCTTCTTCTCCATTGCCCTGCTGTAGAAATTCTCGTCTATTATGCTGAAGGTGTACTTGCTTATCTCCGGTATGTTGCTTCTTAATGGGAGTATCTTTGCCCCTCCCGGCAGTATGTGGTCTGTGGTTATGTCGTCCCCTACTTTTATTAAAACCTCCCCCTCAAGTATGGGAGAGAGAGGAGCAAATTCCGGCAGTGGCTTTATGTTGGGCCCCCTCACCACCTCTATGTTTTCCCTTTCAGCAGGTGGCGGAATTATCATGCTGTCGTCTATGATGAATTTCTCCGGCAACTCAAATTTCGGATAATCCCCCAGTTCTCTCGGATCCCTTATTTCACCATATATTGCACATGCCACCGCCGTTTCTGGAGAAGCAAGATAAACCATGGCATCCTTTGTTCCGCTCCTTCCCAGGAAATTTCGATTGAAGGTTCTCACGCTTGTGCCACCACTGGGTGGCGCCTGCCCCATGCCTATGCACGGCCCGCAGGCATTCTCCAGAATCCTTGCCCCTGCCTTCACCATATGGCTTAGCTCTCCCGTTTCTATTAAATGAAGAATCACCTGCCTGGAGCCAGGGGCTACAACCATACTCACCCTCTCATGCACTTTTTTACCTTTCAGAAGGTTCGCCACCACCTTTAAGTCTCGGAGGGAAGAATTGGTGCAGCTGCCTATGGCAACCTGTTGCACCTCTCTCCCTTCCACATCCCTAACTTTTTTAACATTTCCCGGGCTGTGAGGAAGGGCAATCATCGGCTCGAGTTCATCGAGATTTATTTCTATTATGTCATCATAGTCGGCATCCTCATCTGCCTTGATTTCTTTCCATACATCCTCCCTTCCCTGCGCCTTCAAAAATTTCCTGGTCATTTCATCGCTCGGAAAAATGCTTGTGGTAGCGCCTGTCTCAGCCCCCATGTTTGTTATGGTCGCCCTCTCCGGCACTGTAAGAGTTGCCACTCCCGGGCCAGCATATTCCAGTATCTTGTTCACTCCTCCCTTGACATCTATCCTGCGAAGCACTTCAAGTATGATATCCTTGGCCGTCACAAAGGGCCGCAATTTCCCTTCGAGATGAACCTTCACCACCTCTGGCATTTTCATATAAAATGGCTCGCCCGCCATGGCAGCCGCCACATCCAAGCCGCCAGCCCCTATGGCAATCATTCCCATTCCTCCCGCCGTGGGGGTATGACTGTCGCTCCCCAGCAGTGTTTTTCCAGGGGCTGCGAACCTTTCAAGGTGGATTTGATGGCATATTCCGTTGCCGGGTCTTGAAAAGTAGATGCCGTATTTTGCCGCCACACTCTGGAGATAGCGGTGATCGTCGGCGTTTCTGAAATCTGTCTGCAGCGTATTGTGATCAACATAACTCACGCTCAACTCTGTTTTTACCTCTGGTACATCCATTGCCTCGAGTTCCAGATACGCCATCGTTCCCGTGGCATCCTGGGTTAATGTCTGATCAATCCTTATGGCAATCTCCTCTCCGGGCTCTAACTCGCCTTCCAGAAGATGCTCCCGAAGTATCTTTCGGGTTATATTCATTGATGGTATTACACTTATTTTATTTAAAAGTTTTCATATATATAAAAATAAAACAAAAATTTGTATTTTTGGGATAATCTTTGGCTAATTTTATAACAATTTTATATAAAAACTCTAAACGCCTTCTTCTCTTCCATAATTTATCAATAAGGCATGAAAAGTTCATTAATAAATTAAAATATGGGACTATTTTTTCCTGTTCACCATCTTTTCCGCCTTCTCAGCAATGTTTTCTGCCGTCAGACCGTACTTCTCCATTAGCTCCCGCGCCCCTCCACTCTCTCCAAATACATCGTTGACACCTATTCTGTATAATGGAACAGGCTCATCATGCATTGCCATCGCCACCGCATCTCCCAGTCCACCTATTATAGTATGCTCCTCACACGTTATTATTGCCCCCGTTTCCTTTGCCGCCTTTTTAACAAGTTTTTCATCGATGGGCTTTATGCTGGGCATGTGGATAAGAGTTGCCTCGATACCCTTCTTTTCCAAGATTTCGTGAGCCCTTAAAGTCTCTGCCGTCAT
>CAZTWM010000068.1:0-6755 GCA_964617935.1 uncultured Thermoplasmatales archaeon
GGCATCAGCAAAAAAACTATATTCTCCCATGGATTACAATTTTAATGCCCTTCAGTAAACAGAAACTCATGGAATTTCCAAGGGACGTGGTGGTGGGTCATGGAGTCCTGGACGACATAAATGAATTGTGCAGGAGAGTAAATCTGGAAGGAAAATGCATAGTTGTGCATGATGAAAATACAAAAAAGATAGCAGGGGAGAGGGCAATAACTTCTCTTGGCAGAGATTATGAAGTGGATGAAATAATTGTGGAAAAAGCGACAATGAGGGAAGTGGGAAGAGTTCAAAGATTGGCAAAAAAAGAAGGTGTAAATTTCGTGGTGGCTGTTGGGGGGGGCACGGTCATTGACATAGCAAAACTTTCCTCATATAAAAATGGCGTTCCTTTCATAAGTGTGCCCACTGCAGCATCCCATGATGGAATAGCATCTCCCCGTGCTTCAATAAAAATGAATGGCGTTTCAGTATCCAAGGAGGCTCGCTCGCCCCTTGCCATCCTGGCTGACACAGCCATAATATCCAAGGCTCCTTACAGAATGCTTGCTTCTGGTTGCGCTGACGTTATTTCCAACCTTACCGCCATACTTGACTGGGAACTCGCCTCCCGTCTGAAGGGAGAATATTACAGTTCCTTTGCTGCAGCCCTGGCTAAAACAGCAGCTGAACTTCTCATAAACAATGCCAAATTCATAAAGCCTGGCATAGAAGAAGGAGTATGGATTGCCGTCAAATCCATGATTGTTTCCGGTGTGGCAATGAGTGTAGCCAACTCCTCACGCCCCGCCAGCGGGGCAGAACATATGTTTTCCCATGCCCTGGACAGAATTGCCCCCGGCAAGGCAATGCATGGGGAGCAGTGTGGAATAGGGGCGATAATGATGATGTATCTGCATGGTGGTAACTGGGAGAGGATAAAGAATGCTCTGAAGGAGATAGGGGCGCCGACAACAGCAAAAGAACTGGGATTCACCAAAAAAGAAATTATACAGGCGTTGACCATGGCACATGAGATAAGGAGGGAGAGATATACCATCCTGGGCACAGATGGAATAACAAAGGATGCGGCTGAAAAACTGGCAAAGATAACAGGGGTGATTTAATGGCTTTAATAACTCTTGTGGGAAAGAAAATGGCAAAGGAAGGGAATGAGTTTGTTTATCTGGGAATAAATGAAATATGCAGGAGTTGCAGGCTGAAGACAGTTTGCTCAAATTTGCAGGAAGGGAGAACATACAGAATAACAAAGGTGAGGGACAAGACTCATGAATGCCCATTGCACGAAAATGGCGTGGTGGTGGTGGAGGTGGAAAAACTTCCTGCGGAGGTGAATATTAAGAGGGAGGAGGCGGAGGCGACAGCAGTATCATATCATGCAATAAAATGTGATAGGGTGATGTGCCCTGAATATAATGCATGCGTCCCTGGTATAAAGGAAAAGGAGTACAGAATAGTGGAAGCGGTGGGAGATGTGGAATGCCCCAGAGAAATTCCTCTCAAAAAGGTTCTTATCGATGATATAAAATAGAATACAGTAAATTATATATTTCCATTTTAAATAAGAAGTCATGGTAAAATACAGCACAGTTTCAATACCAAAGGACCTGCATGAGGAAATAAAAAGGGTTGTTATAGATGACCCGAAATACGGCTACAGAAGTGTGGCTGAATTTTCTATGGAGGCAATAAAGATACGTCTTGAAGAAATAAGGAGGGCACTGGAGGAGGAGAGGGGGGAGAGAAGGAAAAGGATAAAGAAAATAGTGGAAAGCATAAAAAAGAAGTTATAGAAGGCTTTCAGGACAATGCTCCCTGTGGTTGCATCTCCGACATTTGTTCGTGTTTTCATGGTTTCTGTGTGCCATACCTTTTTCTAAATCTCTCAAAATATTTTCTTTTATTTCCATAACCATGTTTTTCCATCTTCTTTCATATGGTATCTTAAACTGTGCATTTTTATATTTTAATATTCCATATGGAGGAGGAATGCCGTATTTATCTTCAACCAGCATACAGTAGGCGGTTATTTGAATTACATGAGGAAAGGAAGGAGAGTATAAATCAGCACTTTTTTCTTCCACAGGTATATAATCCTCATCGATTTTTATTATATAATCAGGAGTGCCCCTTATCCCATATTTTTTTGATGCCAGTTCCTCCCCTTTCCTGTTCCTTCCCACATATTCCACTTCGCCCCTTAAAGGAACGTATTTTATTTTACTAACAAGAACATCATCTGATAAAAAAAGATATCTGTAGAAAAAGATGTTGGCAACAACAACCCATATAAGGGCAAGGATTTCAGCAAACCTTCCAACATCTTCATTTGGTTTGGTGGAAAAAATTATTGAAAAGGTGGAAATTATGATGGCTCCCATGGAAGAGAGAAGCATCAATTTTTCATACCTTGGCATCAATATTCTTTCCACCTTGCTTGCCCTATAAAGAAAGAAGGAGGAATTGAGAAGCCACAAAAGGGCTAATACCACCATAAAATATTTCCAGAATAATGTCAATCTTCCATAAAGAAATGCAATCCCAGCAATGGCGACAAAGGTGGCTGAGAGGGAAAAGAAGAGAATGTATTTTTCATAAAATTTTGCCTTCTTTTCCTTTTCCTTTATACTCTCAAGTTCTTTCTCAACCCTGCCATGATGATAAACACCCTCCTTTTCCACCACTTTATGTTCCCTGCTGAGCCACCAGGAGAGAGGGCAAAATGCATATTTTTCTATATCACCCACAGACACAAACATTTATTGTGTAATTATCTTAATATAAAAATACTTTTTGAGATATGGACTCATCATTAACCAACCCTTAAAACAAAAAAAATATATAATGTGTCCATATACAATGCCAGCATGGTGACGATGGCTGAAAGTTTATGCAGGATAGAAATACTGAAGGAAGGAAGCGAATTCATAGCCAAGGCACAGACACAAGGAGGAACAAAGGAATACAGAAACACAGTATTTGAAGATTTATTGAGGGAAATGTTCATAGATTTGCAGGAGGAGTTTGGAGAACTCTAAATGGTGGTAAAGGAAAAAAGAGGGAGATACCGATATATCATTTTTAGAGGAGAGGGAATAAAAAAGAGGGAAATATACAACCTTATGAAATCATCGGGTATGAAATTAAAAATGGCATTTTATCAGGGAAATTATTTTATAATAAAATGCAGACATCTGGATAAAGAAAATGTTCTGGATTACTTCAACACCAGGGGAAAGGGGAAATTAAAGAGTATAAAAACCTCAGGAACAATAAAAAAATTGAAGAGATATATCAATAACTCTTAGCCATCCTGAGCCATGAAGATGCTTCTTCACCGCATATCACACATTTTTCATTGCATTCTTTTTCGGGATAGGGAATGCCCAGACTCTTCATTTCCGTTGTTTCTTCCATTTTAAGCCCACATTCCTCCCTGCCGCACCATGGCAATTCTATTATGGAAGCATTTCCCACTTCATCCATGTTTTTAACAATCTTCACATTTCTCATTAAAAATTCCTCTGCTGCATGATATAATCTCCCATCATATTCATTCAATTCTTCCTTTATTTTTTCAATCTCATTCCTCTTAATTTTTTTCTTCATTCCATCTCTCATGGCTATAGTAAGCACATCATTCTCAATATCTTTTGGACCTATTTCAATGCGCATTGGAATACCTTTCAATTCCCAGTCATAGAATTTGTTTCCCGGCGTTTTATCCCTTTCATCAATATGACATCTCAAACCCATTTTCTCCACTTCCTGCCCCACCTTCCTGCATTCCTCCATTATTCTTTCCTCCCATCCCTTGAAGAGTATGGGGATGATAACAATCTGTATGGGTGCGATGGAGGAAGGAAGTTTTATCCCCCTTTCATCTCCATGTATGCCTATTATTGCCCCGAGAATCCTTTCCGACATACCATAGGTGGTCTGATGGCAGTAATAATGCTTTCCATCCACTCCTTCATACTTTATTTCAAAGGGTATGGAAAAATTCTGCTTGTATTGATGAACGGAGCCAATCTGAAGTGTTTTGCCGGAGGGCATCAAAACATCAAGCCCCATGGAATAAAAGGCACCTGCAAACTTATCCCAGTCGGGTCTTTTACTTATCATAAATGGTATCGCCAGTTTCTTGAAGAGTCGTGTGGCAATCTCCAGATCCTCTCTAACCTGATTTTCTGCATCTTCAAAATCAGCATGGCATGTATGGGCTTCAAAGAAATGTATTTCCCTCACCCTTATGAATGCCTTCGTCATCTTCGTCTCATATCTGAAGGTGTTGACTATCTGGAATGTTTTTAGGGGCAAATCTGCATGGGAGCGAACCCACAGAGAAAAAATTGAATATATCGCTGTCTCTGACGTGGGGCGGAGGAGGAGTCGCTCCTCCAGTTCATTGTCGCCGGCATGAGTGACCCAGTAAACCTGCTGGGAAAATCCTTTTATGTGATCCTCCTCCTTTTTGAAATAACCTTCAGGAATTAAAAGAGGAAAATAAACTTCTTCATGTCCTGTTTTCTCCATTTCCTCTCTTATAATCCCATCCACATTTCTCATTATCTTCCAGCCGTAGGGCCGCCATATGTTCATTCCCTTCACAGGATATCTCTTGTCACATAAATCTGCCTTCTCCACAACTTCATTGTACCATTCATCAAATTTCTCGGCATCAATCATCTTTCCCAAAATATTATTTCATTTAAAAATACTGCTCTTTAATTTCCTTCATTTTCTCCTCAGGCAAACATTCTTTGCATATTCCAAGCATTGTCCAGTAACAGGAACTGCATGCTATCTTCCCGCATCTTATGCATCTATACTTTGCCTCCCTTGCCTCACATATCTCACATTTGCCCTTTATGGGTTCTTCCTCTTCCTCCCCTTTCTTTGCCTCCACTCCATGTTCTTCCATCCATTTTTTTAAATCTTCATTCATCTCTCCTATGTTCGCTCTCCTTATTCGCTCCTTAACAAACTCAACTATGTCTTCATCATTCATTCCATCACCATGGCACCTTCTTTAATTTTAATACATAAGCCAATAAATTTGTTGCTAAATGTATCAGGGGGGTTAGAACGAGCAAGAAGAGGACACGTTGGAGAGTGAAATTGGAGAGAAACCATTCCCTTGCCATCAAAAAGTTGAGGAAAAATGCACCCAGAAGGAAATCAACCTGATCTGCTATAATCCACTTTTCGCCCCTCTCTTTTCCAATTCTTCTCTTCAAAAAACTCTTTATCATATCACCCACGAGAGCACCGAAGGAAAGAGAGAACAAAACAAAAACTATCTCCATTCCATTGCCAAAGGAAGGATAAAATAAATTCATTATTAGACCGGCGAGCATTCCCGTCATTGTCCCTCCAAGCAAACCACGCCATGTTTTCCCCGCCCCCAGGATGGGCTTTCCTCTCCATTTCTTCCCGAAATCGATGGGAATCCTTCCTTTAAAAATTACGGCGGAGGCATTGGCAACGTAGGCGGGAAATATCAGCCAGATGGCATAAAGTAAATCCATTATTTCACCTCCACAACAATGCTATTGGCAATTATGTCTCCTATTCTCTGTTTTTTTGTGCTTAGCACCATCAATACTATGGAGAAGGCATAGAAAAGTAGGAAAAATTCCATTATTCTGAATATGTTTCTGGTGAAGATGGTCATAAAATCAGCCCTTTTATTTACCAGATTCCTCACTTCCAAATCAAACAATCCCTTTCCAACTGTACTGCCAAAAAAATATTCCAGGAGAAGGAAGTATACGAATTGGATGAGAAGCGGAAAGGAGAGCAGAATATAGATGCGAAAATCGAGAAGGAAAAGAAAAAGAAGTATGATTGGCATGAGTATCAAAGAGTCAACCAAAAAAGCCATTATTCTTTTAACCGGATCACCATAAATGTTTATTCTTTTATTCATTTCCTTCATTATTTTTCTAATTTCTTTTCTTTCTTTAATTTCTTCAATGTTCTTCCCCGTAATTTTCTTTATGATGTGCCTATAATCGCCGCCAATTCCAGCAACTTCTCCAGCGAGATATGCATCTTCCTGCAACCTCCTCAAATCTCTCTCCCTGTATGAAACTCTTTTCTTCTCCACAAACAGAAATGAAAGGCAAAATGAAATCAAGCCGGCAAGATAAACCATATCATATATGCCCGCACCTCCCATAGAACCCATAAAAGGAGAGGAAAATATTTCCGGAAAATGGGCAAGGTCTCCACCAATCATGACTCCAAGGGTGGAAATGGTGTAGGAAAAGGGGGCGGCTTTCGGCTGCCTGAAGTATAATAGGAGGGAGAGGAGAAATGCAAGAATGGAAGGGAGAAAATAGAAGGGGAAATATGCCACCACACCTTCGTTCGTCACGAATGTAACCATATATGTGGCAATGGAAACCAGGGAAATGGAAAAAACAATTTTCATGAAGGGATAGGAATTTTTGGATATGAAATAAAAGGAAAGGATGAGGGGTATAAGAGCACCGCCCACATTTAGGGCAAGGAAATAATTTCTATAGAGAAAAAGGGGGAGATTAAAAAACATGGTGGAGGCGGAGCCAGCAACCAGCAAACCAAGTTCTCTTTTTCCAAATCCAGATTCTTCAAATGTTTTCCAGTAAATTAAGAAAAATATGAATATGAGTGTTATTAGGAATATGGGGAATAATATGAAGAGTATTAAATTGAATAACACAACTCTGATAGATGAGGAGGTTAAAAAAATCTTTGGTATTTATTCAATCTGC
>CAZTWM010000069.1:0-6492 GCA_964617935.1 uncultured Thermoplasmatales archaeon
TTACTGGCAAAACTAACAACACACCTATTGCCAATATTATTGCCTTCTTCATTTTTACCTCCAACATCAAAACGAAAAGGGTTTTATATTTATTTCGCTTCAGATGGAACAAGTTTATTCGCTGATTTTGAAAAATTCACTATTTTATCAATTTCACCATAATATCTGGCAGCATTTACCAATGCCTCCAGATATCCCAGTGGATTTGGAGAGCGAAATATTTCTGAAGATAAGATAATGGCATCGCATCCTATCTGAAACAATAATGAAACATCGGCAGGGGTTGCAATATTCAGGGAGGCAACAACCATTATATCCAGATTGCTCTCCTTCAATTCTCTAACCAGCCCTGCCACCTCGTCTATGGCTCCAAACTCTGTTCTTACAACTTTTGCTCCTTCCTTTATCCTTTCCGCCGCCTCCTCCCTGCTTTCCACCCTGCACATAAAGGGAATGGAAAAGGACTTCTTATCAATATATGGAATTTCGTTTGGGTTACTTTCATCTATTATTGAAACACCCATCTTTTCAAGGACTTGAGCCTCCACAAAATGCCCTATCCTGCAACTTGCTATCACAGGTATGGAAAGAGCATCTATTGCTTCTTCAATTAACTCAAGGTCAAAATTTTTTATGAAAACACCATGGGCAAGTTTGTTAACAGTGAGAGATTCCCTAACACCTTCTATTTCAACAATAATACCCTTTTCTATTGCATCAAGCACATCATCCATTGGGATATAAAGAGTTATTTTATAAAAACTTTAAGAAATTGTTTCTCAACCATTACAATTTCCTCATCGCACATTTAAATTTTTCTGAATATATGCACACCCTCCTTATAACCAACATAATCAAACATTCCTTCAAGAGCATATTTCAATTTTTTCTTCCATAAAGAGGACTTTTTTATGGAAAGAATTCCTCCCTTCTTTATTACTCTCCGCATCTCCTCCATCACCTCATAAAAATATTCATCAATTTTATGAACCACCCCAAAAAGGAATGCAACATCAACACATTCATCCTCCATACCTGTATCATGGGCAGGCGAAAGCACGGGTATTACATTCCCAACACCAAATTTCTTTATCTTATCCCTCACCTTCTCTATTGAAAGAGGATGAATATCCAGTGCATATACTCTCCCATTCTCCCCAACAATCTGTGCAGCAGGAATGGTAAAATATCCTGTTCCACACCCAATTTCAAGAACTTTCTTGCCCTCTTCCACCCCCGCATTTTTAAGCATTTTATAGGGATTCTCCATTAATCGGCGAAGGGCATTGTCATGTATGAAGAACATTAACTTCATTGCCATATCAGGTTCGGGCATTTTCTTCATGATGGGATATGCAAAAGGGCTTAAAATAATGACTCTTCAAAAATGATCAATGCCCATCCAAAATTCTTTTCAGGCGTTACAGGTAAAATGCATGGCAAAATTTTTAATCATTGCCTCCTTTAATATCATGGCATCCATCGAAGAATTGCTGGAAATGGCAATAAAATCTGAAATTGAGGCGGCAGAAAATTACAGGAGGGCGGCGGAGATAATAAACATCTACCTTCTGAAAGACAAATTTCATTTTCTTGAGAAGGAAGAAACTGGGCATAGAAAAGTTCTCGAAAATCTTTTTAAAAGAAAATTTCCTGAAAAGGAGATTGTCCTGCCCGATACCAGCGAAATACCATTTCCTGAATTTAAAGTGAACGAGGAAATGCAACTTTCTGAAATAATAGAGAAGGCTATGGAGGCAGAAAAGTATGCGAGCGATTTTTACAGGGATATGGAGAAGCAGATGGATGAAGATAAGGAGAAGGCTATGGCAAGATATCTTTCCAGCATGGAGGAAAGTCACTATCATTTATTGAAGAGTGAACTGGAGATAGTGCGCAACTTCGAACTTTATGACGAAATACATGCCATGATGCATGTTGGACCATAAACAATCGAAATCCTTTTTATTCCCTTTCCCTTTCCCTTTTATGAAAAAATGGATGATGGATGCTTTGTTTCTGGTATATGTAATAGTCATATTGCCAGTGCTTTCATTATTTTATTTTGCTTACACCTTCACCAATCTTGAAATGATTTTTGTGATAATTGGGGCAATAGTATTCTACCTAATATTCATACCCTATCCTGTTTACTGGTACCTGAAAAATAGAATTTTTATATAGAAAAGAGATTTAACATCATGGAAGACATAAAGGATGTCCTTGGACTTCATGTTGGCATCGGTGATGTAATAGAGAACGGGGAGAGGATAGGAGAATGTATTTTTGACCTCGAAATAGTCATGATGCCCACTGGAAAAGTTGAGGCACAGGGAATAATAGATGAAGTTACAGATGGAAAAATTGAGGTCAAGGATGAAAAAACCTTTGTTATCTCGGGGGTGATAAGCAGGGGAGAAAAAGCATATGCCACCAGTTTCACCTGCAAAACCTATCCCTATACATATCCAAAATTCTCTGTGGTGAATGCTCAGGAAATAATAGACAATCTCTCACCAGTGAAAGAAAAGGAGGGCTAAAATCTTATTTTCAGGATTTCCTGCTTTTTACCCTTTCTTGCCTGCTTAAAGTAAAGATTGATTTTCAGCCCGCCTTTTTCTCCTATCTCCGCCTCCGCCTTCCCTCCATATCTTGCCATCAATTTTTTCACTATGTACAAGCCGAGACCGCTCCCGCTGCTCTCGCTCTTCCATCCCTCCTCAAATATTCTGGAGAGGTACTTCTTCTCCACCCCCTTTCCGTCGTCTTCATAATGAATGACATAAAATTCGCCCTTCCTTTCCCCATATATGTATATTTTTTGACAATCTGAATGCTGAATGGAGTTTTCAATGAGGTTTGAGAAAATTTCTTCCACAAACTCATCCGCCCCCACCACCACATCCGCCACCTCGCATGAAATCTCAACCCCCTTTTGCTTGAGTTTTTCTTCATAAGCCCTGCATATATTTTGCAATACCTTATTTATCTCCACCTTGATAATTTCTTTTTCAGCCCTCCTTATGGTTTCCGCCTTTCTTATCTTCTCAATCAATGCATTTGCTTCGCTCACGGATTCCTTTATTTTTTCTATGAATTCCTTTTGTTTTTTGGTAAGATTGGTTTTTTCGAGTAAGCCAATATATCCCAGAGATATTTCATTCTTATTGAATATGTCATGGCGGAGGAGAGAGTTATAAAATTCCACCTCCCTTTCATTTTCTATTTGATGAGTGATGTCATCCACCAACACTATTATCTCTCCATTTATCCTCCATGCTGTTTCGCAAGCCATGAATTCTTTACTTTTACCTTTCCATTTGCATATAAAATTTTCCACCTTTCCCTTTTTCTTTAATTCCTCAAAAAATTCCTTTCTATCGCATGAAAATTCTTTCACATTTTTTCCCTTTATTTCAGCCTCACTAAAACCGGTTAAAATCTCAAATTTGCTGCTTCCATACAATATGTTGCCGTCCATATCTATTTTATAAAATGCAAAATCATTTAGAATATTATATGTTTCCTGTATTTTCTCCACCGCCTTCGATGATATCAGGGAGAGAGATTTCAGTAAATGGTCTGAGAAATCATCCACATCTTCATAGATTTTTATTTCTCCAACCATCTCCCCTCTCCTGAATATGGGGTATTCATGAATAACATCTCCCCTCTCCTCTCCTTCCTCCATATCAAATAATCTCAGGGAAAAATCCTTTCCCAGATATCTCAGGGCGTTCTTCATCTCCTCAAATATCTCTCCTGCATTACCTGCATCCATTATACTTTCCAGAATTCTATATATGTCCTCCTCAACAAAGAATTCCAGATGAGTTGTTGCCTTTATTCTCAGATTGACTTTTTTTTCATTTATGAATGCACTGCTGGAACATTCACCTTTATCAATGGCATTTCTTATCATTTCCATGAGTTTCTCTCTCTCCTCCACCACATCAAAAATATTTTTGTTCTGGATTGCCTCCCACTCCTCTGAAGAATCTATCACATTCCCAAGCAAATCGGAAATGAAAGATGGCTTCTCCTCCCTTAACTCCTTCGCAACAACATATATCTCTTCATTCTCTTTTGCCATCTTTACATTGAATATGCCATAGGCATCTTCCTTTTTCAATCTTAAAACTTCTTCAGAAAATCCCTTTTCCAGGGCATCCAAAAAAAGTTTTGCAGCCTTCCTTTTATCCTCCTCACTCACCAGTGTTATGAAGGGCTCATTCAATACCTCATCATCATAAAATTTTATTATCTTCTCAATATTACCCCTTTCGTCCAGTTTCAGGACATGATATTCATCGAGTAGTTTCAGTACATCCTCCACTAATAAACATTTATGTTTAATATATAAAAGTTTGCTAGCAATCAACAGATAAGCACTATAAAACCAAAGACTAACTACAGTTAAAAGTCATCTTTTTATAGCCGAGTAATATTTGAGATTATAGATGTTAAAATGAGTGGAGAAGCAAAAATAATCTTAGGTGATAGCAGAAAGATGGCGGAGGTGAAAGATAACAGTATAGACCTTGTAGTGACATCCCCACCATATTGGCATATTAAGGATTATGGAGTTAAAGGCCAAATAGGATATGGACAAACCCTGCATGAATATTTGAAAGATTTATATAGAGTATGGAAAGAATGTTATCGTGTCCTGAAGGATGGCAGAAGGATATGTATAAACATTGGCGATCAATTTGCACGTTCCATAATATATGGGAGATATAAAATCATTCCATTACATGCAGAAATTATAGCGCAATGTGAAAACATAGGGTTTGATTATATGGGAGCAATAATATGGCAGAAAAAAACTACCATGAATACCACAGGAGGGGCAACTGTAATGGGATCGTATCCTTTTCCACCAAATGGAATTATCGAAATAGATTATGAATTTATACTTGTTTTCAAGAAACCCGGAAAGGGTAAAAGAATTTCACAGGAAATTAAAGAAAAATCTAAACTTACAAAGGAAGAGTGGAAAAAATATTTCTCCGGACACTGGCATTTTGGAGGTACAAAACAAATAAGTCACGAAGCAATGTTTCCGGAAGAATTGCCTAAGAGATTAATAAAAATGTATACATTTATTGGCGATACTGTCCTGGATCCTTTTCTGGGGAGTGGTACCACAATAAAGGCAGCCATGGAATTGAATAGAAATTCAATTGGCTATGAAATAAATGAAGAATTCTTAGAAATAATTAAAGAAAAACTCGGTTTAAAACAAATTTTGCCGCAGTTTAAAAATAAAGTAGAGATAATAAAAAGAGAAGATATTCCACCCATTTCAGAAATTGACTATACGCCAAGAATTAAGGATGCAAAACCTCAAATAGATCCCAAAAAATTCAATTTTAAAAGAGAGAGATTGTATAGAGTAACTCAGATATTAAACGAAAACACTATAAAACTTGATACAGGACTAAAAGTCAGGCTGTTAGGCATAAAAGTAGAAAACAAATCGGAGGCAATTAAATATTTGAACAGATATGTGCTTAAAAAAGATATATTTCTTCAGTTTGATAATGATTCTGTTTTAGACAAAGACACAGTCATGGCATATGTATATCTCAAAAACAAAATCTTTGTTAATGCTTATTTAATCAAATCCGGAATAGCTTCTCCAGATTTATCCATGGATTTCAAATATAAGAAAAAATTTATTGAGATATATAAGGTGAATAAGTACGGCAAAAGAATGGATATTAAATATGGCTACCAATAGATGGGGTTTAAATAAGAAAAATAGCGTTGGTCCTGTATCCCTTTGGATTCGTGAGTGCAGCCCAAAAACAACTAAGGAGTGGGAAAAATATTATTATGAAAAACTTTCTGCTTTTCTTAAAGATAAAGGAATTGCTCTAACTCCCGAAGGATATTTACAGGACTTAGGAAGAAAACTGTATGTGAAAATTACTGAGGTGATACAGGCAGAAATAGAAGAAGTAACAGAGAAAGATTGTATAAATTATATTTACAACTTGGTGATCAATAGAACCTATGATGGATATTTAACTGAAATAAAAACAATATATGGAAGACTTCAAAGAGACCTTGGAATACAAATAAAGCCAGCTCCTGACGAGTGGGATAGGTTATACAATGTAGATTTTTACATCCTTATAAAAGAAAAATATATCGGGATTCAGATTAAACCCATCACATATGAACAAACTCCTGAAGTTTATAGATGGACAGAATGGATGCGTGATACCCACAAAAAGTTTGAAGAAAAATATGGTGGCAAGGTTTTCATTATATTTTCAATAAAAAAGGATAACAAAAAGGAAATATACAATTCCGATGTAATAGATAAAATAAAGGAAGAGATAAAAAGATTAAAAAACTTATAAAATATGGTCTTATAACCTTATTCCCATTTTGCCATTACAGGAACAGAGTATTTCATCAATCCGAAAAGTATTCTTCCTTTTATGCTCCCTTCTATGGTAATACTGAAATTCATACTGT
>CAZTWM010000070.1:0-6350 GCA_964617935.1 uncultured Thermoplasmatales archaeon
GCGATGAGGTGGCGGAGAAAGTGGAAAAGATAAAGAGCAGGATAGAGGAAGAATATGAATGAGGATTGGATACCAAAAACAAGGTTGGGAAAACTGGTGGTGGAAGGCAAGATAACTTCCATGGGACAGGCACTGAAAAGCGGACTGCCTCTTAGGGAAGTGGAAATAGTTGATATGCTCCTCCCCGAACTGGAAGATGAAGTAATAGACATAAACATGGTTCAGAGAATGACAGATAGCGGGAGAAGGACAAAATTCAGGGCTGTTGTGGTGGTCGGGAATAAAAACGGCTATGTTGGAATAGGGCAGGCAAAAGACAGGGAAGTTGGGATGGCAATAAGAAAGGCTGTTGACCATGCAAAGTTGAATATAATAGAGGTTCATCGTGGATGTGGCTCATGGGAATGCGGATGCGGGACAATGCACTCCCTTCCCTTCAGAGTTGAGGGAAAATGTGGTTCCATACGAGTTACCCTCAAACCTGCTCCCCGTGGCGTTGGGCTTGCCGTGGGAAATGTTGCAAAAGTTGTTTTGAAACTTGCAGGAATACAGGATGTATGGGGATTCACCAAGGGGCAGACAAGAACAACAATAAATTTTGCTAAAGCAGTGTATGATGCATTGAAAAATACCAACCTTTATAAAATGCCTGAAACGCAGAAGAATGTTGCTCCTGAAAAACCTGCTGAGACGGTGGAAACATGATGGCTGTTATCCAGATAAGGAGTGTTATAGGGGCAAATAAGGAAGTGAGGGACACCCTTAAAATGTTAAACCTTGGAAAGGTTAATAGATGCACCATAATTCATGAGAATCCAAGTTATATGGGAATGCTGCAGAAGGTTAAGGATTATGTTACATGGGGCGAAATAGATGATGAAGTTCTTTCTTTACTGCTTGAAAAAGCACACGTGGAAAATGTGGAGAAGGTAATACAAAAATTGAAGGAGGGAGAGAAACTCAAGGATGTTGCAATTCCATCAATTGGTTTACATCCTCCCAGAAAGGGATATGGAAGTATAAAAAAACCATATAAACTGGGAGGTGCATCTGGGTATAGAGGGAAGGATATTAATGAACTTGTGAGGAGGATGATATGAGAGACAAAACCAAAAAATACAGGGGACACAAAACCATGGGGTATGGAGGAATGAAGAGGCATAGAGGAAAGGGACATAAGGGAGGCAAGGGAAGAGCAGGAGCAGGAAAACACAAGCATTTAAAGCATGAATGGGGGAGGAGAGGATTCACCATGCATGGTGTGAAAAGGGAGGATAAAACCATAAATATAGAGGAATTGAACAAATTTGATGGAGAGGTCAATCTCACTGAAATGGGTTATAACAAACTCTTGGGTTCAGGCTCATTGAAAAAGCCCCTCAAAATAATTGTGGAAAAGGCGAGCGAGCGGGCAATGGAGAAGGTGAAGGAAGCGGGCGGAGAAATAATAACGGGATAATATGGCGGAAAAAAAGAGTAAACTGTATATATTCCAGCCGGTGGTGGAAAAATGGCCTGCCATCAAAAAGCCAAAGGGACATGTTCCCTTTAAAACCAAAATACTCTGGACAGGAACGATACTGGTGCTGTATTACATATTAACACAGGTGCTGATTTACGGTCTCAACCCCAATAGCATGGATATGTTTGCAGGCTTCCGTGCAATATTTGCAGGGGCGAGCGGGAGTATAGTCCATCTTGGTATAGGACCTATAGTCACAGCATCCATTATACTTCAGTTATTCGTGGGGGCGAAACTCATAAATCTGGATTTGCAGAACGATGAGGATAAAGCATTATATCAGGGATTCCAAAAAGTGCTGGTTGCTGTAATGATACTGGTGGAGGCAATACCTCAGGTATTTGGATACTTAAGACCCAGTGATGGACTGGTTGACATGATGGGAATGGGAGGGGCGAGAGGTCTAATAGTTCTCCAGCTCTTTGTGGGGGGCATGATTGTCTTCTGGATGGATGAGGTTATATCCAAGTGGGGTATTGGCTCTGGCGTTTCCCTGTTCATTGCTGCAGGAGTTTCCAATGCTCTGGTAACTGGCTTGTTCAGCTGGCTCCCATCCAACACAAGTTTACCGCTCGGTGTGGACAACCCGCCTGCTGGAACAATACCGAAAACCATCTATCTCACATCCCATTATTCACTTGGACAACTGGTGAATGCAGGAGGATTTGAGAAGATTTTCATATCTCCGCCCAATCCTGTGGTTGCCCTGCTGGGCACAATAATCATATTTCTTTTTGTGGTGTATGCAGAATCATCGAGAGTGGAACTGCCCCTTGCTCATGGAAGGGTGAGGGGGGCAAGAGGAAGATATCCCCTCCGTCTCATGTATGCATCCAATATTCCTGTGATTTTGATGTCTGCTCTTATGGCAAATATTAACATGTTCGGTTTGCTCCTCTACACACGCCTGACCAACATTCCGGTAATAGGTGGAGCATGGTGGATAGGAAAATATCTGCCAGGTTCTACACAGCCTGTGGCTGGCGGGTTATGGTATCTTACCCGCCCCAATGGACTTTATTCATGGTTCTTCCCCCTCATAGACCCAAGGTATAGGGGATATTTACAGGGACATGAGCCATGGCAGATGGCTTTAAGGCTTATAATATATACTACTGTCTTCCTCATAGGCTGTGTATTCTTCGGGAAATTCTGGATAGAAACAACAAATATGGGACCTGATGCTGTGGCGAGACAGATACAGAGTTCGGGAATGCAGATACCAGGATTCAGAAGAGATCCAAGGATTCTGAAAAAGGTTCTGGAAAGATACATCCCTGCCTTAACCATTCTCAGCTCTCTTCTGGTGGGGCTTCTCGCATCCTTTGCAAATATGATAGGGACTGTGGGTAACACTTCTGGAACAGGTTTACTGCTTACTGTTGGTATAGTGATAAGACTCTATGAAGAAATAGCCAAGGAGCAGGCAATGGAAATGCACCCCGTGCTCAGAAAATTCCTGGGAGTGGAATGATGAAGATTGTGGTTGCAGGCATACCTGGAGCGGGAAAAACAACTGTTCTCAATGAAGCACTTAAAATAAAGGAGATGGAAGTGGTGAATTATGGAGACATAATGTTTGAAATGGCTCAGCAGGATGGCATTGAAAATAGGGACAAGATGAGAAAAATGCCCCAGGAAAAGCAGAGGGAGTGGCAGGTGAAGGCAGCAGAAAAGATAGCAAAGATGGAAAATGTTATAATAGATACACACAGCACCATAAAAACACCCTATGGCTACATGCCGGGACTGCCATACAGCATCCTCAAGATTATAAAACCCGATAGAATTGTGCTGGTGGAAGCAGGGGCAGAGGAAATTTTGGCAAGGAGAAAAAAGGATGAGGAAATAAGGGAGAGGGATGCGGAGGGAGTGGAAGAAATAGAAACTCATCAGATGATGAACAGAATGGCGGCAATGACTTATGCTGTTATGGCTGGGGCAACTGTAAAAATAGTAAAAAATCGGCAGGGAAAACTGGAAGAAGCAGCGAGGGAAATAGCAAGTGTTTTTGATTAGCCCATTTTATCTCGAGTCAACAATTTATAAATGGAATTACTTTCATATTTGTGGATAGGGAAAAATTGATTGAAAATCTGAGAAAAAAGGGTTATCTCAAGAGCAGAAAGGTTATTGAAGCAATGGAAAAAGTGCCAAGAGAAATTTTTGTGCCAGAAAGCCAGAGGAGATATGCTTATGAGGATACACCTCTTGAAATAGGATATGGGCAGACCATCTCAGCCCCCCACATGATTGCCATTATGCTTGAGGAACTTGATTTGCATGCAGACAGCAAGGTTCTGGAAATAGGAACAGGCACAGGATATCATGCCGCCCTCGCCGCCACCATAGCAAAGGATGGAAAGATTTATACCATTGAAAGGGTGAAGGAACTGGCTGAAAGGGCAAGAAAAAATTTTGAAATGCTGGGAATAAAAAACGTGGAGGTTTTTGTGGGGGATGGTTCCTGTGGTTTGGAAAGGCATGCTCCTTACACCCACATATATGCCACATGCGCTGCCCCTTCCATTCCTTCTACTTTAATTCAACAACTGGATGAAGGCGGGAAGTTGCTCATTCCTGTGGGCAGGGTATATGGCGAACTATGGAAGGTGGAGAAGAGAGGAGGGAAGATAAAGAAGGAAAAGGTGGTGGGATGTTCCTTTGTCCCCATGATTGGAAAGGAGGGATATGATGAAGATTAGGGTTTCCATTGCCACTGCTGGAGTGCTTGGACTGAAAAAAATTAAAACAAATGCAAAACCCACCACCCTTTATTTCCTCCTCCCCGGAAAATGTCAGGGTTCATGTGCCTATTGTAATCATAAAAACGGATATCTTTCCAGGGTAAAATGGCCTGAGTTTGATATAGAGGATGTGGTTAAAAGAGTCCAAAAAAGTGATGCAAAAAGGATATGCATTCAGTGTCCATATGGTGAAGGATATATGAAAATGCTGAAAAATGTGGTGGAAAGGATGAATGAAAAGCCAGTATCCGCATCCATCTCCGGCGTTGAAAGAGAGGAATTGAAAATGATTCATGAAGCAGGAGTGGAGAGAGTAGGAATAGGACTGGATTGCGCCACAGAGAAAATTTTTAATAAATGGAAGAGAGGGGTGCCTCCATGGCATAAATATATGGAAACGCTGAGAAATGCGAAGGAAATATTCGGGCATGCAACATGCCATCTTATAGTGGGGCTGGGAGAAAATGATGAGGAAATAATCAATATAATGAAAAAAATGAAAAAAATGGGAATAGATGTGGCATTATTTGCCCTCTTTCTGAAAAATAAAAATGAAATTGAACTTTCTCGCTACAGAACAATTCAGATTGCCCGCCATGCCATCTATAATGGAAATGCCAGATTTAATTTTGAGGAAGGGAAATTGAAAGAAATGTATGTGGAAAGAATTGACAGAAATGCATTCATGACTTCAGGATGCCCATATTGCAATCGCCCATTTTACAATGAAAGGGTGACAAAAATCTATAACTATCCCTATTCAATTAATGAAGATGAATTTGAAAAATCCTTAGAGGAGGCGAGAAAATATGCAGAAATTTTTATTACTTATTGGTAAAAGAGACCTGCTTCTTTTAAAGGAAGGAAAGGAGTATAACACATCCTTTGGGAAAGTGGATCTGAAAAATGTTAAATTAGGAGATGTGGTGGAAACAAAGAAGGAAAAATTTATAGTTGCTCTGCCCACCATATCAGACCTGATGAGAAAATGCAGGAGGGGGGCGCAGATTGTGATGCCAAAGGATGCCTCCCAGATAGTTGCGGTAACAGGACTGGGGCGAGGATGGCGATGCCTGGATGCGGGTTCAGGCTCTGGATTCCTTGCCATATTTCTGGGAAATCTGGTGGGGGGAAAGGGAAGGGTGTATACATATGAGATAAGAAAGGATTTTTATGAAATAGCCAGGAGAAATATAGAGATGTGTGGAATGGAAAGAGTGGTGAGGATAAAAAATGAAGATGTGAAAAACTTTAAAGAAAGAAATCTTGATCTGATAACACTGGACATGAAAAATGCCCATACAATGGTGGAGAAAGCAAAAAAGCATCTTAAACCGGGAGGCTGGCTTGCCATATATTCTCCACATATCGAGGAGCAGATAAGGGCAAGGGAGGAAATGGAAAAGGAGGGGATGATGATATACGTCACAATTGAAACAATTCAGAGATTATGGAAGAGCAGATATGGATATACCCATCCTAAACCAAGTGGCATACTTCACACAGGATTTATTACTATAGGAAGGAAATTGATGGATTTACAATAATTTATCCCTTCCCACCATGAGAAGATTTGTTCCTATAAAGATATGTGTGTCGGGCTGTAATGGATGCCTTATCCTTATGTGAATTCCAAAGAATCCAAGCATCATGCCCTGCTGGTTCCTCAGCATTACCCCATAATCCCCTATGCTCTTTCCCTTCCAGAAATAATTGGCTCCAAATTTGACTATGGTGAAGCCATTCTGATAATCGAAGAATATTGGTCTGAATAAAAGTCTGAAGAAAGTTCTTTCCCTGCAGAGAGGAATGTAAACCTTTCCCCTACCATAACTTATTATATAATTGGAAAAGCCAAAATCCCATTTTATTCCCAGATCATTTATTTCACCCTTCTTTATCTTTTCTTCCAAAGAATGGAGCATTGACACACTTATTTGTTTCTCCTCAATTTTTCTGCCATACATATCATATATTTCCATGGTATATTTTTCGTTTGTTTCCTTCCCGCTGCTGTTGAAATTAAACACTGGCATAACAAGAAGCAACACCATACCCAAAACAATTGCCTTCCCCTTCAT
>CAZTWM010000071.1:0-6298 GCA_964617935.1 uncultured Thermoplasmatales archaeon
CACCACAGGATTTCAGAGAACAGCCCTTATAGGTGTGAATGGGAAGGTGGGCAACGTGCATATACAGAGCATATGTCTGGAGGAAGATGCAGCCCGCAAGGTGGGTGAGGAGGGTAAAATTGTAAAATATGCTCTGGATCGCCTTGGTATACCTCTGGTTGAAATAGCCACATCTCCAGATATAAAATCGCCTCAACATGCAAAGGAAGTGGCTGAAAAGATAGGGCTTATTCTGAGGGCTACAAAAAGGGTGAAGAGGGGGATAGGGACAATAAGACAGGATTTGAATGTCTCCATAAGGGAAGGGAGCAGGGTGGAAATAAAGGGTGTTCAGGATTTGAGAGATATACCCGCCATTCTGGAAAATGAGGTGAAAAGGCAGATTGAACTCCTGGATGCAAAAAAGATATTGGAAAAAAGGACGAAGGTTGAGGAGATAAGAAAGCAGGAAATGAAGGATTTAAGTAAGGTATTCAAAAATACAAAATGCAGATTTTTGAAAAAGGCACTCAAAGGAGGCGTTGTCCTCGGCATAAAACTGCCAGGTTTTGGTGGAGTTATGGGAGGGGTGAAATATAAAGAACACCGTTTGGGGAAAGAATTTGCCATGTATGCAAGAAAGGCGGGAGGGGGAATAATGCATTCCGATGAACTTCCCGCCTATGGAATAAGCAGCGGGGAAGTTAAAAAAATAAAGGATATGTTGCAATGCAAGGAAGAGGATGGATTTGTAATCTCTGCTTCCTCCAGAAAAATTGCGGAAAGATGTATTGAGGTTGTTGTGGAAAGAGCTGTTAAGGCACTGGAAGGTGTGCCAGAGGAAGTGAGGAGGGTGATAGATGATGGCTTTACAGAATATATGCGTCCCATGCCGGGGGCTGCCAGGATGTATCCTGAAACAGATGTTCCTCCCATAAGAATCAGGAAAAAGATGATAGATGCTTTGAGGAAGAAACTGCCTGAATATCCAGAGGAAAAGATGCGTAGAATCGAAAAGGAATATGGAATAAGCAGGGAGGATGCAAAGCAAATTGTTTATTCAGGGAGGGATGGGGAATTTGAGGAAATAGCATCTTCATACATGGATTACTCCAAAGTGGTGGCAAGGATATTTCTTCATATAATTCCAGAAATTGAGAAGGAGGGATATGGGAAAATAAGCATGGAAAAGATAGAGGAAGTGATGGAGGGGCTGAAGAAAAAATATTTTGCCAAGGAAGCAGTGGAAAAAATCCTTATTTATATGGCTCAAAATCCTTCAAAGGGCATGGAGGATGCCATGAAAGAGTGTGGCGTTGTTGCTCTCTCCCCTGATGATGCGAGAAAAATCATAAGGCAGATTATAGAGGAAAGGAAGGATTTTGTCAGGGAAAAGAAGGAAAATGCAATCTCTGCCCTTATGGGTGTTGCAATGAAATCTCTCAGGGGGAAGATGGATGGTTCAATGGTAAATAATATATTGAGGGAAGAGTTGAAAAAATATCTGGAGGAGGAAAAATGAAAATTATGGAAGAGGCGGAGGCAGGGAGTGTAAATGAAGGGGATTGTGTGGTGAAAATCAGGGAAGGGAGTGGCAAAATAGAGGTGAAAGGGGGGAAAAATGTTAAGCATGTGGAAGAAATATTGAGGGAAAGGCTGATAGAACTTGAAGCAGAAGCAGATGTGGAAGTGGAGAATCATGGAGCAGATGATTTTGTTATTATAGGGAGATTTGAAGCAGCCATTTCCAGGGCAATAAGGGAGGATGTTGGAGGGAAGAAGGCAAGAAGAGGTATAACTTCTAGGGATAGAATAAGGAGAAGTTTGCTGCTCGTTCCCGGCAATGAGCCAATTTCCATAAAAAAAATTCTGGGTTATGGAGATTGTGTAATGTTCGACCTCCAATGTAGCGGGATGGAGAAAAAGCATGAGGCGAGATATCTTGTAAAAAATGCCCTTCAGAGAATGGATTTTGGAAATTCAGAATTGTGGGTGAAAATAGATAGAGAGACGGCAAGGGAAGATATATCAATTATTTCCTATGGAAATCCCCATGGAATATGCATTCCCAGGGTGGAAAATGTGGAAGATATTGAAGTGGTGGAGCACATTATGGCTGAGGCAAACCTTGATTCTCATCTCATGCCATTGATAGAAACACCTAAGGGAGTGGCAAATGCTGGGAAAATTGTGGAGGCAAGTGATAAGGTGGTAGCCATCGCCTTTGAAGGAGAGGAATTTCTCAAATTAATGGGAGGAAAAAGAACATGGGATGCCCTTCTTTTTCCCAGGAGCATTATAATAATTTCTGCAAGATCTGCAGGAATACAGGCAATAGATGGGATTTATCCTGTGGAAGGAGAAAGAAAGGAGTTTATGGAGGAGGTGAAGAAAATAGTTGAAATGGGCTATGACGGAAAATTTGTTGGAAATTTAAAACAGATGAAAGTCCTTCACAAATTTTTTGCCCCTGAAGAAAAGGATGTGGAGATGGCGAAAAAAATTCTTGCTGCAGTGGATTCATGGGGAGGGGAAGGAAAACCATATATTGGAGGGAAGATAATAGATGATGAAATGGAAAGGAGAGCGAGAAGATTGATAAAACTGGCAGAACTGTATAAATAATACATATCAGGAAATCTCATTGAACCCTCTTCATTCACTTTCTCAAAAACACAAACCTCAAAATTTTAAAGGGCGACTGTATAACAAAATTGAATGAGAATTCTTCATGTTGCTGATACCCATCTCGGCTACTCTGCTTATCATAAAATTGCTGAAAATGGAATAAATCAGAGGGAAATGGACACATATAATGCCTTCAGAGAATTCATTGACTATGCCATACAAAGCAAACCAGATTTGATAATACATGCAGGAGACCTTTTTGATAGCATAAGACCCAGCAACAGGGCAATATATTTCGCTCTGAGCCAGATGCTCCGCCTCTCGGAGGCGGGCATACCCACCGTCATAATATCTGGTAATCATGAAACACCGAAGTTAAGGGAAACGGGGAGTGTTTTCAGAATATTTGAACATCTCGATAATATCTATCCTGTTTACAAGGGAAAACTGGAAGTGATTGAAATAGGGAATGCAAGAATATGCGCCATTCCGCACTGCCCTTCAAATGAAGAGTTGAAGAAAAATGTGGAGAGTGTGAAGGCAGAGGAGGGATATACAAACATAATGGTTCTTCATGTTGGGGTAATGGGAATAAAGGATTTCAGTTATACAAGGGGTGATTTCAACGAGCAGATTATAGCATCTGGCTCTCTTCCACCAGAGTTTGATTACATAGCACTGGGACATTATCATAAGGCGACGAATGTAACAGAAAATGCCTTTTATTCTGGCTCCACAGAACATTTTTCCTTTAAAGAAGCGGGTGAGAAAAAAGGATTTTATGAGATTGATATGAAGAATGGCAGGAAAATGAATTTCATACCTCTTAATGTGAGGGAAATGCTCGACCTGGGTGAAATAAACTGTGCTGGCATGGGGGCAGGAGAAGTGGAAGAGAGCATTGTGGAAAAACTGGAAGGGTGCAATATAGAGGGAAAAATTATCAGAATAAGATTGAAGAAAATAGATAGGAGCAAATATAAGGAAATGGCTTGGGAAAGGATAAAAAGAATTGCCTCTCCAGCCCTTCATTTTGAAATTGATTACGATTTAATGGAAATGGAACAGGAACTGGTGGGGAAGAGCAGAATAGGAAGTTTGGAGGAGGAATGGAGGGAATATATTAAAAAAATTCCCTTGGATAAAAACAGGGATGAGATAGAAAAACTGGCTCTGAAATATTTATCGGAGGTGTCCTCTTGAAAGTTATTTCTCTCGAAATGCACAATTTCAGAAAATTCAAAAATACAAGTATTGAATTTCCAGAGGGTATTATAGGATTGGTGGGAAACAATGGGGCTGGCAAATCCACCATAATAGAAGCCATTGGTTGGGCAATTTATGGGAATAAGGCAGCAAGGACAAAAAAGGATATGATAAAGAGACAGGGAGCGGGTATGAATGAAGAATGCTGGGTTAAACTCGTTTTTGAGATGGGAGGGAATGTATATGACGTTTTTAGGATAATAACACGGAGTTCCACAGATGCCAGAGTGAAGGTGAATGGCACCATAGTTGCTTCCTCCACCCAGGGGGCGACGGAATACCTGGAAAAGATGCTTGGTATGGATTATGATTCCTTTTATACTTCCATAATAGCAAGACAGCAGGAATTGAACACTCTTTCCAATAAGTCTCCAGGAGAGAGGAAGAAAAGCATGCTTAGAATGCTGAAAATAGATGTTCTGGAAGAAGCAATAAAGAAGGTGAGGGAGGACAGGAGAAACATGGAAAAAACTGTGGATTACATGGAAAAAATGATGAAGGATATATCTTTGATGGAGGCGGAGAAGAAAAGAAATGTGGAATTGTTGAAAGGATATACAGAAAAGTTGAAGGAAATGGAAGAGCATATCAAAAAAATGGAAGTGGAGTTAAAGGAAAAGGAAGAAAAAAGGGAAATTGAGAGGAAAAGGGCTGAAAAATTCAAAAAACTGGAGGAGAGGAGGAAATTGCTGGAGGAAAGAAGAAAAAACATGATTGCATCCATGGAAAGAAAAATGAAAGAACTGGACGAATTGAAGCAGAGGAAGAAGGAATATGAAAATCTGAAGAAATATATAGAGGAATATGAAAATCTCGCGAGGAAAAGGGAGGAAATGGATGGGTTAAGGATTAAATACATGGAAAAAAGGAGAATTGAGGAGAAACTGGAGGAGTTAGACAGGGAGATTGAAGAATTGAATAAATCCATAGATTTACTCATGAAAGAAATGGGGGAGGAGGAGAAAATAAAGGAGGAGATGAAAAAAATAAAGGAGGAAATGGAAGGAGCGGAAAGGGAAATAGAGGAGATAGGAAGAGAAATTGAAAAGGAAATGGCAGAGATAGGGTTTATTGATAAAAGAAGGAGAGAAATTGAGGAGAAAAAGATGCAGATAGAGAAATTGGGTCCCAGCAGCAACTGCCCCACCTGCGGGAGGGTGCTGGGGGAGAGATATGAGCAACTTCTCCTTGATTACGAAAATGAGATTAAAAAACTGGAGGAAGAGGCGGAAAGGTACAGGAGGCGGATAGAGGAATTGAAAGGTAGAAGGGATGTGCTGTTGAGGAATAAAGAAGAAATCGGGGAAAGAGAGAGGGAGATGGAAAATAGAATGGTTCATTACAGGGGTTTAATGGAGAGAATGGAAATCTTTAAGGAAAGGAAGGAAAATAATGAAAGGAGGAGGAGAGAATATGTGGCAAAGGCGGAGGAGTTGAGAAAAATAACCTTTGATGAAAATGTATATGAAGAAATTGTTTCCACTCTAAAGAGAATAGAGCCTCTCAAAAACAGGGCAATGATTGTGAAAGAAGCAGTCAAAAAAATAGCAGAGGCGGAGAAAGAAATTGATGAAATGAAAAATGAGGTGGCGATTACTGAAAAAGAAACGGAGGAATGTATTGAGGAGATAAAGGAATTGGATTTTAACCCTGAAGAATATGAGATTATAGAGAAGGATTATGAAGAAATTAAAAATCAGTTTCATTCTTTGAGAGAGGAATATATAAGGATGGAGGGAAAAATAGAAACGATAAGGAGGGAGATGGGGCGGATAGAAGAGGAAATTGAAGAGCAGAAAAGAATGGAGGAGGAAATAAAAAAATTGAGAAAAGAAATTTCCAATCTGGAAATGCTGGCTGGTGATAGAGATACGGGGTTACTCAATAATTTCAAAAACTATCTCATATCAAAGATTGGTCCTTTGCTTTCCCATCATGCTTCTCATTTTTTTGCTTTATTTACGGATGGGAAATACAGGGAGATAGAAATAGATGACAACTACAATATATGGATTTATGACAGGGGAGAAAAATTTGAACTTGATAGATTTTCAGGAGGTGAGAAGGATTTGGCGAATTTATCACTTCGCTTAGCAATTTCCCAGTTGATTGCCCAGAGGGCGGACGTAGCCTTAGAGTTTATAGCCCTGGATGAAATATTTGGTTCTCAGGATAGGGAGAGGAGAAAAAATGTTCTCAATGCTCTGGCTGAATTGAAAAGGCAATTCAGGCAGATTTTACTCATAACCCATATAGAAGAAATAAAGGATGCAATGGAGAGCATAATAAAGGTATATGAAGATGATGAGGGCATTTCACATGTAATCATTGAATAAAAGATATATAGGATGTCTATTTTAACAGAGAAATGGGCCGGTAGATCAGTGGAAGATCGCTTGCTTCGCGAGCAAGAGGTCGCGGGTTC
>CAZTWM010000072.1:0-6191 GCA_964617935.1 uncultured Thermoplasmatales archaeon
CTAAATAGAAAATTTTAAAATCTTCCATGATTTTGAGGGGTAATGATTGAACTCATGAGGGAAAAGAAAATGCATTTTTCCCTTATAGACCCTGACAAGCAGGATGCCAAGGAAGCGGGAAAGATGGCTTATAATTGTGAGAAATATGGAAGCGATGCCATAATGGTTGGTGGCTCCACCGTGCCAGATAGAGAAACTACTTATAAAACCATAGAGGAAATAAAAAAGAATTCTCGCCTCCCTGTCATAATATTTCCCAATTCTGCTGATACAATAGCAGAGAATGCTGACTATATTTTCTTCATGGATTTTTTAAACTCCACCCAGCTGGAATTTAAAAGGGAACAGCATATGAAAGGTGCAAGACTTGTAAAAAAATGGGGGATAAAGCCCATACCAACGGGTTACATGGTGATCAGCATGAGCAGTAAGCCAACAACAGTGGAAACAAAAATGGAACTGGATGTTATAAGAGGAGGGGACATAGAAAAAGCAATAGAATATGCCATATATGCAGAATGCATGGGAATGCAGTGCGTTTATCTTGATGCTGGCTCAAATCCTGATAAACCTGTTCCTGATGAAATGATAAAGGGAGTGAGAAAGGAAATAGAGATACCCCTGATTGTGGGAGGGGGGATAAAAACTGCTGAGGAAGCAAGGAAAAAAATACAGGCAGGTGCAGATGTGATTGTAACAGGTTCACTCCTTGAAGAAAATCTGGAAAAATTAAAGGAGATAATAGAAGCAGTTCATTCAGCATCTGCCATGTGATTCTCCCGTCTTTATACCTGTTGCTATCAAATGAGCCACTCTAACAGGCTCAGGTATTGCCCCTCTTATTGTGGAAATCCGAATTATATTCTTCACCTCTTCCATATCCAGTCCATAATTTTTTACATAAACAGGGTATTCTAAAATAATCTCATGTGTTTCATCTCTTGTTATAATATTCCATCTTTCTTCCCAGTCATCAAAATGTTTTTTCAACGCATCCCTTATTTTCTCCATGTTGGGTTTATCCCTGGTTATGGTTATAACAGGTATTCCTGTTTTTTTATACACTTCTCTTCCATCCACCACATTAAAGCCACCCAGTGCTATTCCATCCACCATCATGACTTTTATCTGATTTTTGTGTTTTGTTTTGAAAATCATATCAATAATTTTTCGTGTTGCATCCCTTCCATCCACCTCTATGGTTGTCTTTAAAACTCCTTCAAGATATACTCCACCTCTCATAACAACCCCAACAATGTCCACCATGGAGTCGCCAAATGAAAAGGGCATATCATCTATTCCCAGTATCCTTATTTCTTTCTTCATCTTAAAGGAAGATGCCCCGTAAGTTCATCCAGTTTCTCCTCCTCATCAGGTCCCATAGCCATGGCGGTGAGGGTGCCCGGCTCCAGTTGGGTCAATCCAGCATCTTTTATAACAATGGTGATTATACCCATTTCTTTTGCCTCTCTTTCTATTTTGAGTATTTCCTTCTGTGATGCCTTCAGCACAACCTTCTTCTGCCCCTCCTTCATCCATTGATTGAATATCTTTTCCCTCAATTTATAGGATGTAAGGGAACATTCCACGGCAGCATGAGCCACCTGTGCCGCCATCTTTCCGCACCCCATTTTTATGCTTGAGTTAACCACGATTACCATTTTGAGCATTTTTCCACCTTTTTGCCAGTTGTTCTGCCTTATCCCACTGAACCACGCCTTTCACATGGATTTCATCACCCCTCATCTCCACATGCTTGAAGGGGATAGCGTAAAACTTCTCGCCCTTCTTTATTATGAGCATGTCCTCAAAAATTGATATGCTCTCCCCTATTCTTTTGCCCTGTAAATCCACCACGAATCGGGCTATATATGAAAGTTTATTCCTGAAGGGCATTATTATTAAATATATTCATTACTTAAATGTGATGCGATTTGACATTGTCATAGTGGGAGGAGGGATTGCAGGGAGCTCAGCAGCATGGATGCTGGCAAAAAAGGGCTACAGGGTGGCAGTGCTGGAAAGGAAAGGAGGTATAGGGCATAAGGTGTGCGGAGGCCTGGTAAGCAGAAGGGTGATAAAAATCTCAAAAACGGATGCCATAATGAATGAAATTAAAGGAGCAAGGATATTTTTTCCTGATGGAAATGAAATAATGATTGGTGGCGATAAAACATATGCCTATGTGATTGATAGAGAAAGATTTGATAATGAAATGGCGGAAAGGGCAATGGCAGAAGGAGCAAAATACTTTTTCAATTTTGAAGTTAAAAGTGTGGGAAAAAGAAAGATAGAGGGGAAGGAGAGCATAGAATTTGATTTTTTGGTAGGAGCAGATGGGGCAAAGAGCAGGATTGCAGAAATTTATGAAATGGGAAACATTGAATACATAAATGCCATTCAGGGATTTTCCCATGGAAAAGAAATGGATTTGGTCCATGTTTATTTAGATGATTCCATTTCTCCAGGATTTTTTTCCTGGGTGATACCAGATGGAGATAAATTGAGGGTGGGGCTGGGAAGTGTGGAGAAAAAAACGATGGAAAAATTGAAGATGCTGGAAAGGAAAGTGGGGAAAAAAGTGGAGATGCCAAAAGGGGCTATTATTCCCGTGGGCATGAGAAAATTTTATTCCAAAAATGTGGCTCTCATAGGGGATGCGGCAGGGCAGGTGAAGGCAACCTCGGGCGGGGGATTATATGCCATTTTAATCGCATCCCGAATATTGGCGGATTCCTTTCCAGATTTCAGAGAATATGAAAGAAATTTCATGAAGGAATTTGGGAAGGAGATAAAAAGAACGCTTATTGCAAGGAGAATTTTTTTGAAAATGGACAATGACTTCTTCAACCATCTGGCAATTTATCTGAAAAAGGATGTGGAATTAATAAATAAACATGGAGACATTGATTATCAGAGCAGGGTGGCAAAGGAATTCATAAAAAGACATCCCATACTTGCCCTTTCATTAATGAAAAGATTTTTCATCTGACATGGATTTTATATTGTGGCTCTGGCTATAGAAGTGGATAAAAGAAAGGCTGAAGAAGTGAAGAATGTGCTTTTAGAAATGGATCTGCTGGATGACAGCAGAAAAATAAAGAGGAGAGGTGCCAAGGTAGAGATTCCAGTAAAGGAAATTCCCCCAATTGACATCAATTATGAGTTGATTGAAGAGGATGGATATATAAAAAGGAAAAGATTTGTGCCCTTTGAAGAAATAAAGAGAATATTGAGAAATGAAATTTCCTGCGAGGATTTTGAAAAACTCCCCCATAAATGGGAAAAATTTGGAGATGTGCTGATATTGAAAATGGAGGGGATAAAGGAGAAGGAAAAGGTTGCTGAAGGTTATGCCAGGGTTCTTAAATGCAAGAGTGTGCTGGAGGATGTGGGGGGTATAAAAGGAAAGGAAAGGAAACCCATTTTCAGATTTTTATATGGTAAAGATGCGGAGACAATACATGTGGAAAATGGGATAAAATACAAATTTGATGCTTCCCAAATAATGTTTTCCTCCGGCAACATAGATGAACGGATAAGAATGGGGGAGGTGGTGAAGGGAGGTGTTGCAGTGGACATGTTTGCGGGCATAGGTTACTTTACGCTCCCCATGGCTGTTTATGGAAAGGCAGAGGTATATGCATGTGAGATAAATCCCATATCCTATTCCTATTTAAAGGAAAATATTCTCCTCAATGATGTGGCAAACAGGGTTAAACCATTGCTGGGGGACTGCAGGGAAGTGGCGCCGCACGACATTGCTGACAGGGTTGTCATGGGATACTTTGATTCCATCCCCTTTTTCCCATATGCCCTTCGTTGTATAAAGGAGGATGGTGTAATACATTTCCATATTAAATGCAGCGAAGATAACTTTCCCGATAAAATATTTAAGAAAGTAAAAAGAATAGCAAAGGATAATGGATGGAAGGCGGAGATGCTTTTCCATAAAAAAATAAAGTCATATGCTCCGAGGATAATCCATGGTGTCATTGACATATATGTTTCATGATCTTATCCAATAAGCGAGGAAACAACTTCCTTAAATTTCGGGACCGTTTCATAGTTTTTTAATTCCCGTATATCAATCCATCTATATTCTTCATGTTCCCAGTCGATTTCTATTTCCTCTCTGTTAACCTCAAACAAAAAGGGATGAATCCTCCATTGTTTCTTTTCCTGCTCATCTTCAAACTCAATCACCTTCCCTTCCTTAATCAATTTTATCTCATCTCTCTTCAATCCTGTCTCCTCCTCTATTTCCCTGATAGCTCTCTCCAATGGAGTTTCATTTTCTTCTAAATAACCAGAGACACCTGCCCATTTTCCTCTATATGTGCCCACCTTTTTGCCCCTCTTCAAAATCAGTATTTTTTTGTTGAATAAAATTATGGAAGTAACAACATCTATCATTTCACCTTCACCATCAAACTTCTATTTTCTGCTATTGCCTCCATTATTCTCTTTCCAAGCGTTGATGTTCTCTTCACCTTTATTTCTCCCTGCTCTGAAATGCTTCCAGAGAAAATCCCCTCTCCATTTATGAATATGATGGCATTTCTCCCTCCATATTCCCTTCCTATTTTTAGAATTATATCTTTCTTTCTCTTCACAATATGTGGGACAATACTTGATTCTCCAAGAAGAGGTTTTACCTGTATTTTTATTCCTGCTTCTTTTTCTATCGAAGATATTGTCTTTCCTCCTCTTCCTATCACATGGGGTATGTATTCCTCTGGAAGGTAAACATGGGCAATACTACCATTTATCTCCACCCTCGCCTCCCCATCGATATACTTTTCCACCAGATGCTTCAGTTCCCTTTCTGCAAGGTTTTTGAGGGGATTTTTTTCCTTTGCCTCTTCAACAGGCATCACAACAACCTGCTCCCCATATGAATAGATTTCATACAATGCCTCCTTATTATAAAAATTCCTGACAACTATAACAGGCCTTGCCAAATCAGCTTCTTCCATTCCATAAGGTATTTTTACAGTGAATTCAAGTTCAAGAATTTCCTTTATCTCTCCCCCAACTATATGAATAACCGTATCAACAACCTGGGGTATCATTCCAAGTTCCACCCTCCCTATCAAACGCTGAACAGCATCTATGGCTCTATTGGCATGGGTAACACCTATCAAACCAACGCCTGCAAGACGGAGGTCAGCAAACACCCTGAAATCATTTCCACGCCTCACCTCATCATATACAACAAAGTCAGGACGCACAAGCAACAAAATTTCCGCTGTTAACTCCATTCTTTTTTCCAGAGGGGCATACTGGGTTATCTCATCTCTCACCTGTAAATCCCTGGGATTTTCCATGGTTTTTACTATAGCACCCATTCCATATAAATGTTCAGCCACCGCCTGGGCAAAAGTTGATTTCCCAGAGCCAGGAGGTCCTGAAACAAGTATCCCGCGATGATAATTGGAGAGGCGTTTTTTTACTTCCTCATCAAGTTTATAATCATCCAGTTTCAATTTTATGATGGGTTTGGTGGCTGTTATCTCAAACTTATCTGAAAATGGCTGTCTTGCTATAACTATACGCATGTTACCAAGTTGAACCACTGTAACGCCCTTCCTCTCCATTTCAATGAAACTGTCGGCATCTCTTTTTGCATATTCAATTATTTGATGTGTTAAATTTGTCAATTTTTTTTCGGTCAAAAATTCATCACCAATCTCAACAATCTGGAAATTCCCTGGCTTGCCTCTCTTTGCATATGGTTTGCATCCCTCGCGTAGATGAATGCTCATTGTAACCTCATCAAAATAATCCAGTATCTCCAGTTTCATCTCCTCTCTCAATGGTTTTATATAAAGGACATTCAAGCCCTTGGCTCTGGCTGCCTTTGCCTGTATGGAATCTGATGTAAACAAAGTTGCTTTTGTTTCTTCAGCAACACTTCTTATTATGGCATCCACTCTCCCGAATTCAATTTCCTCCTTTGTTGGATAAACTCCATGAAAGTGAAGATAGATGATACCTTCTTTTTTCAGTTTCTGGAGTTCTTCTATTTCATTTAATCCATTCATGCCTGTCTCCTTCCCCATATTTGCCTGATGTTCCAGTTCTGCAAGAACAGCCATGGGGATTATTATGTCAGCCTTCTCCAGTTTACCATTTTTAATGAATTCTGTTATCCTCCCATCTATTATGACAGATGTATCGGGCACTAT
>CAZTWM010000073.1:0-2217 GCA_964617935.1 uncultured Thermoplasmatales archaeon
AGGGAAAGGAGAAAGATGATGGAAAAGGAGAAGGAAGAGATTATAGATTTGATAAAAAAAATAATAAGGAAAGAATAATGAAAAGCGAAAAAACAATATAGAATCTGTTTTTACTATTTATAAGAGGTCAAGATGAATGAAGAAACGGCCATCTTTCTTAAAAAAGCGGAAGAGTATATTTCATTAGCAGTTGAAAAAGAAAGGGAAAAGAAGTATGAGATGGCAAAGAAATATTATACAATGGCAGCAAAATATATTCTTGAAGCAGCCAAAAAATCTCCAGCAGAATTGAAAAAGAGCCGGATTAAAAAAGCAGAAAAATTAATGGAAAGAGCAAAACTTCTACCATCCCCAATAGTAGAAGAAGATAAAGATGTAATTCAGTTGCTTGAAAAGCCAGAAATAGGCTTTAAAAATGTGGCAGGACTTAATGAAATTAAAGAAAAAATAAAAGATTTAATTATCACTCCTTTTCTTTACCCTGAAATTGCGAAAAAGTGGAAAGTGAGAACTGGCGGTGGTATCCTTTTATATGGTCCTCCAGGAACTGGAAAAACTTTGCTGGCGAAGGCGGTGGCGGGAGAATTGGATGCTGATTTTTTTTATATGAAAGCAAGCGATATAATGTCAAAGTGGGTTGGAGAAAGTGAGAAAAGAATTGCTACTCTTTTTGAAAAGGCAAGAGAGAGCAGGAGGGCTGTCATTTTTATTGATGAAATAGATGCTTTGCTTCCTAAGAGGACAGGACAAACTTCAACTGTTATGAGGAGAGTCGTCCCACAGTTTCTGGCTGAATTGGATGGATTGGATACAAAAAATGATAAAATATTATTCATGGCTGCAACCAATGTTCCATGGGAAATAGATCCAGCCGTATTGAGACCTGGAAGATTTGATTTCAAATTTTATGTTCCATTACCGGATTTCGAGGCAAGAAAAAAAATATTTGAGTTAAACCTTGACGTGCCAAAAGAAGAAGATTTTGATTTTAATTTGCTGGCTGATATGGCGAAGGGATATAGTGGGGCAGATATAAAATTTGTATGCGAAGAAGTGAAAAGATTGATGTTTAAAAGAGAAATAGAAGGGAGAAAATCCATCCTTGGAACAGATGATGTTATTACCATATTACAAAGCATTAACCCCTCTATCGATGAAAAATTGCTGGAGAAATATGAAAAGTTTGGTAAAAAATTTATGGAGGTATGACAATGAATAAAAATATCAGAAAAATATTCATTCTCCTTATTTTCATAGGGATGATTGGCCCTATTTTTAACTCCTCTGCAGAAAACAACAAAGAATCAAGTTATGGTTGGATCATGTTTCGTTATGATGTTACTCACACTGGTTATTTTCAAGGAGTGGGAACAATCACTTCACCAAAATTAAAATGGAGTTACTTTACTGGAAATAAGATACAGGGTTCTCCGTCTATTGCTGACATCGATGGAGATGGAAAAATGGAAATCATCGTAGGCTCATGGGATAAAAATGTTTATTGTCTCGATGGCGCCACAGGGGCTAAAAAATGGAGTTATGCTACTGGTGGAAAAGTTGAATCCTGTCCATCTATTGTTGATATTGACAATGATGGGAAAAAAGAAATAGTATTTGGTTCATATGATGGCAAATTATATTGTCTGGATAATATGGGAAAACTTAAATGGTATTATTTGACAGAGGGGTTATCAGAATGTTCCCCACTGGTTGCTGATGTCAACAATGATGGAAAAATGGAGATAATAATAGGGTCTGTGGTAAAAGAGTCCACCTCCGTGCTTCAAAATTATGTTTACTGCATAGACAGCACGGGAACTCCCATTTGGATAACCCCCGTGCAGTATTGGGCAGCGTCATCGCCAGCAATGGGTGATTTAGATAATGACGGAAAAATGGAGATAGTGATTGGTACTGGTTATGAGTATATCTATACCCTTGGTGGTAACATATACTGCATGGATGCATCATCGGGCAATATAAAATGGGAAAGAGGATTCAGAGAGGGCAATACAAAAGGAGCTATATTCAGTTCTCCCTCTCTGTCTGACATTGATTATGACGGAAAAATGGAAGTGATATTCGGTATTAGTTCACCCAATGGGAGAATATACTGTTTAGATGGGTTAAGTGGAGAAACGGAATGGTATTATCAAACTGGAGATGATGTTTATTCTTCTCCAGCAATTGGAGATATTGATAATGATGGAAAGAAAG
>CAZTWM010000073.1:2317-6096 GCA_964617935.1 uncultured Thermoplasmatales archaeon
AAGTAATAGTGGGTTCCAATGATAATGGGCTCTATTGTTTGGATAATACGGGCAAAAAGAAATGGAGTTATACCACCGGGGATAAAGTAGTTTCTTCTCCGGCAATTGGAGATATTGATAATGATGGAAAGAAAGAAGTAATAGTGGGTTCCAATGATAATGGGCTCTATTGTTTGGATAATACGGGCAAGATAAAATGGGTATATACTACAGGGAATCAGGTTGTTTCCTCTCCAGCGATTGGAGACGTGGATAATGATGGATATATGGAAATAGTATTTGGTTCAGATGATGGAAAAATTTATTGCTTGGACGGACCCAGTGATCCACCCAGTATACCTCAGATAAAAAGTGGCGTAACAAAGGGTGAAAAAAACACACTCTACAGATATTCTATAGTTGCGGAAGATCCTGATAGCGACAATGTTTACTACCTCATTGATTGGGGAGATGGAAATATAAGCCAATGGCTTGGTCCATTTAAATCGGGCGAAGAATGCATTGCTTCTCATTCCTGGAATAAAAGTGGAAAGTATGAGGTTAAGGCAAAGGCAAAGGATTCCAAAGGCATGGAAAGTAAATGGTCAAATATTCTGGAAGTTGAGATAGTTCCATTTAAAGCAAAGTTTACATATTCACCAGAAGAGTTATTTGTAAATAAAAAAATCAATTTTTATGATAAATCGACCTTTTATAATATATCTGCTATCAAATGGAGATGGGATTTTGGAGATGGAAATATAAGTTATGAACAGAACCCAATACATGTCTACACTAAACCAGGAGAATACTATGTAACCTTAACAATTGAAGATAAAAACGGAAATGCAGATAGTTGTACCATAAGGATTAAAATCGAAAATCCTCCTCCAAACTGGGTTTTAATATTTAGTGTAACAATCCTAATATTTACATTAGTGATCGGAAGTGCTTTTGCAATTATAAAAGCAAAAGAAAGAAAAAGAAGGTTTGAAATGGAGAAGAAAGAAATTGTAGATTTAATACACAGGATAACAAAAAAGAGATGATATAGATTTAAAAATCATCTTTTTTTCTCCAAAATGGAGAAAAATTTATATAGTTGTAGAGTATTATATTTAGATGCACTTATTTATAATGGAATATGAAACTGATGCGGAAAGGAAAAGAATAGACTATGCCATAGAAAGATGGAAGGATGAAATTAAAATAATAAAACCAAAGGGGACAATAGTTATAGTGGAGGGTGATAGGAAAAAAATCAATGATTTTATTGAAGACATGCATGCGAGACTGGAAAAATCGGAAAAGAAACTGGAAGTGTATGAAGTGAAGGAATATGAGTATAAAGTTGAAAAGAATATCAGAAAATTGTCTTATGAGACAAGAGAGGACATAAACTTCATAAAAAAATTTTTGGATTATCTGATGGTAAAATTAAATGCAGGCTATGATTATAATTCCAAACTGGGCAGGGTTTACAGAGTATATACAAAAAAAGGGCAGGCACAAATAGAGGTGTCGGTTGATGAAAAAGGTGATGGATGCAACATAATTGTTAGGGTGGAAGGATATGGAGAAGTGGTTGATTTCTTATCCAATAAAATTGATTCTGAAATAAGAATGTTTTTGAGGGGGGTATAAATGTTTGAAAAAGGAGATGTTGAATGTGTTGAAAAATTGATTTCTCCATGCAAGGAAATAATAAAGAATGGTATTTCCATGGAGTATGAAAATTTTGAAAAAAGAATCCAGCTATGGAATGAAATAAAAGAAAATTTCGATAGATATAAAAATGGAGAATGTGGAACATTTCTTGAAGACCTTGATATGCATTATAGAGCCCTGTTTGATATATCGCTTCTTATCCTTGCAAGAAGTTTTAGAGTAAATAATGAAGATTTTTCATTCAATACGCTCTATAGTGATAAAGAAATACAGGCTTATGAACTTATTGAAAGTTATAATGTATTTGAAATAAGTAGTAAAAATGATATCAAAAAAAAGGTGATAGCAAGAGATGAAAGATTGATGGAGTTGTTAGAAAAATATTATCTGGAGGCAGAGAGAAAGATTGAAGAGGCAATAGAAAACCCTGAGATAAGGCTTCCGATAAGATATTATCTTAAGAAAAAATGGGATAATTATAAGAAAAAGATGAATGAGGCTGTCAGCGAACTTGTTACGGACTTGGACTGGTTCCAAAAAATTATTACGCAATGGAGGCGGGAGGCGGAGGCACGCGCTGAGAAGATGGTAGAGAGAGCAAAAAATGAAATCGAAGAAAGAAAAAAAAATTTATCTGAAAAGGAAAAGGAAATAGAAAAAATATTGCAGGAGATAAAAAATATTAAAGATAAGGTAGAAAAGGGGAGCAGATTCGTTGAGATAAGAGAAGCAAAGTTTTATGAAAACAATTTTATAGGGCGGTTAAAAAAGAAATTGAGTAAGGAAATAGAGTTGGCGGGCAAAAGATTTATTGTTGAAAATGTTAAGGAGTTCAGCGGGGTGGATATTACTCAATATATCCATCTTTCCGAATATGAAAGAGATAATACACCTGAGAATAAATACATGGTAGCAAAACTGGTTGAAAAGAAACTCATAGGAGTAGGAAAAACTCTCATTTTTAAAGCCATATTTCACGCCAGAGTGGATCAACTTATCCAGCAGGGTATAGATACCGACCCTTTAACCCTTTCGGAAATAAATCATTATATTTCAGAAGCATTTGATATGAAGGGAGATAGCATCCTTCTATGCATTGCTTCCCCCACAGGATTTGCAAGAGAAGTTGAGGAACATGTATGTGGGGAAGAATATCATAAAAATTTCCTTTCCAAAGTTTCTCTTTGCTTAGTAGATTTGGAAAGTGGTGAGGTTATAATAAATCCACATGATAAAAATGCTCTAAGATTTAGAAAGTTATGCGAAATGGAGATGGATAATGAAAAGCTTGCAAGAGTGAAGAAATGTATAAACCAATTGTTGCTGGAGAAAGGATATGTAACTCTGGAGGATGGAATGAAACTATGTGGAGAAAAAAAGATGGTAAAGAGGGCATTTTATAACTTGGAAAGAGAGAAGGGGTATAGGGTGAAATATCTTAAAAAAATTGGTCTTGTGTTGGTGAGGGGATAAGATGGTATTTAAAAGTAAGGAGGAAAAGGAAATAGAAAGAAAAATCAGGATTAGAAAGGCAAAGGTGATTGTCAAAAATTACATTGCTAAACTGGAAAAATTGCAAAAGAGAATTTTTGATCAAGGAAAAAATTTTGCGAAACTGGGAGATGAAAAAATGGTAAGGAACCAGGCTTCGAAATATCTGGCTCTCCAAAGTAGAATAAAACAGGCGAAAAAGTTATTACTTCTAATGGAAGAAGCAGAAATAGAGAGGGAATTGGTGAGAGTATCTGCAAATTTCATTCAATTTTCCAAGGATATTGTAAATTCCATTGCAGAAGCCCCCAAAATCAAGGATATAGCAAAAACCAATGTGAAATTCGAAGAGGCAATGACAAAAGTAAAAGGGATAGAGGAGGCATTGGATATTGCTATAGATGTGGCGAGTGAAAGCATAATAGGAGGAGAAGAGTTCAGTGAAGAAAAAATTGAAGAAGTTGCAAAAATTCTCAAAGGAGAGGCAATAACAGAGGAAGGAGAAATTGATAAAGAAATAGATGAAAAACTCAAAGATATTGAAGAAATGATGAAAAAATAAAATTTAGTTGCAAAAAAAGTTGCCACTGTTGAGTACGGATATTTTTTCGCCTATTTAACTTTGCCTCTTTCTCTTTCAT
>CAZTWM010000074.1:0-5960 GCA_964617935.1 uncultured Thermoplasmatales archaeon
TCAGAAAAGCATTTTTTATATACCGTTCATAATAAAACTGTGAAAAAACAACTGGAAATGATACTGCAGGGAATAGAGCAACCCTCTGACATAAAGGTGGAACTCGAACAGTATTCAACGCCCGCCAGCATTGCAGCAGATGTGTTATGGTATGCCTATTATAATGGAGACATCAAAGAAAAAGTTGTTCTGGATGCTGGCTGCGGCACTGGCATATTTGCAATAGGAGCAGCACTTCTTGAAGCAAAAAGAGTTATTGGGATAGACATTGACGGGAAAATGATTGAGGGGGCAAGAAAGGAGGCAGAAAAATTCCATGTGGATGCGGATTTTATGGTAATGGATATTTCAGATTTTGAAGAGCATGTGGATACGGTAATTATGAATCCTCCTTTTGGCGCCCAATTTTCAAACAGAGGAGCAGATAAAATTTTCATCAAAAAAGCAATGGAAGTGGGAAATAAAATCTACTCCTTGCATCTCAAAAAGTCTTCCACCTTCATAAAAAATATGATGGAAAAAGAAGGATGGAAAATTGGCAGGGGAAAGGAATACAGATTTCCAATAAAAGCATCCTTCCCTTTCCATGAAAAAAGAGTGGTAGATTATGATGTTGAATTAATATATGCCTTCAAAATGCCTCTGTAATAATGAAGGCGATGAGGGCTGTTATTGTTATGGAAATCAGGTTAACATCACTGTTGGTAAGCACAGTATTCTCTCCTTTAAGCGTCCCCCTATATCCTCCCTGAAAAGTTGCACCGAGCACCGAATCTATGTGACATCCCAGAAAGGCAAGGAAAATGGAAAGGATTGTCTCATATCCATTCAGCCCAACAAAAAAATAGCCTCCCATGGAAATTATGATGGCTCCAAGTAAAGCCATTCCCTCTCCAAGCCACGATATTGCACCATTGGTTCCTGGCTTCACTCTCTTCATATTTGTGATGAGATATGCTTTGTCAGAAAGGACACCAAGTTCAGAAGCAAGGGTATCAGCCATGGCAACTGAAATGGCTACCACAAATGGCAGGGCAAGATTGTAATCCATGGAAAAGAGGGCAAGCACGGCTGGCACGGAACCATTGGCTATTACATTCATGGCTTTTCTCCCATATCGCTCATGTAATCTTCTTCTCTTCAGATTATGTTTATATTTTGTGGCAAGAGAACCCAGAACGAAAAAAAGGAGAAGGAGGATAAACCATCCAATTCCCCCCACGAATAAAATTACCAAGCCTATTATAAGTGCCATTAAAGTTCCAGCAAAATCGAGCATCTTATATCTTATGCTCACCATGGCAAATGCAAGACATACCGCCAGTTTAATTGCTTCTTCAATCATCCTTTTACCACACCGAGGGGATGCATCTTCGCAACCTTTAATGAAAGACCTGCTCCATGGGTTGTGTTAACGACGCTGCTCACATCCTTATATGCATCGGGGCTTTCCTCCGCCATGACGCTCCAGCTGGCTGCATGGGCATATATGCCTTTGCTCTCCAGCATCCTTGCTATTTCCCTTCCATTCCACCTCCTTTTTGCCTGCTGCCTGCTCATTACCCTGCCAGCACCATGGCATGTGGAGCCAAAGGTTTCTTCAGACGCATCCGTGCCTTTGAGGAGATAACTTTCCGTTCCCATATCTCCAGGTATAAGAACAGGTTGCCCCACATTTCTATATTTTGCTGGCACTTCCTTCCTCCCTGGACCAAAGGAACGCGTTGCCCCCTTTCTATGAACATAGAGCATTTTTTGTTCTCCATCGACAACATGCTCCTCCAGTTTTGCAATGTTGTGACATACATCATATACAATATGCATCCCCATTTCCTCCGCCTCCACTTTGAGAACATTTTCAAAGGACTGGCGAACCCAGTGAACAATCATCTGCCTGTTTGCCCATGCAAAATTGGCGGCGCATGCCATGGCTCTGAAATAATTTTCACCCTCTCTGCTTTTTACAGGAGCACATGCAAGTTGCCTGTCGGGAAGGGAAATGTTGTATTTCCTTACGGCATTCTCAAAAACCCTCAAATAGTCAGAACATATCTGATGACCACATCCCCTCGAGCCAGTATGAATCATAACAACAATCTGGTCTTTTTTAATTCCATAAGCCTTTGCCGCCTCCTCGTCATACACCTCTGCCACTCTCTGAATTTCAAGAAAATGGTTTCCAGCCCCTAAGGAGCCAACCTGAGATTTTCCCCTCTCCTTTGCCTTTTCAGAAACAAGGCTTGCATCCGCCACCTCCATGCATCCATTTTCCTCCAGGTAATCCAAATCCTCGTCCCATCCATATCCTTTCTCCACAGCCCATCTTGCCCCCATCTGAAGAACTTCATCAATCTCTGCCATATTCAATCTCACCCTCGCCTTGCTTCCTACACCAGAGGGGACATTCTTGAAGAGTTCATCCACCAGTTGCCTTATTTTATCCTTGCTCAAATCATTTACAGTAAGATTTGTTCTCACCAGGCGGACTCCACAATTTATGTCAAAGCCCACGCCCCCTGGAGAGATAACGCCCTCTTCCGCATCTGTGGCGGCAACACCCCCAATGGGAAAGCCATAACCCCAGTGTATATCAGGCATAGCCATTGACTTTCCTACTATGCCCGGGAGGGTGGCTACATTGGCTGCCTGCTCCGGGGCATTATCCTTTTTTATGCTCTCAAGCATCTCAGGGCTTGCATATATGATGGCGGGAACCCTCATCCTGAGATTTCCCTTTATACCCCTGTAAGTTCTGGGTATCTGATACCTGTATTCCCCTATCTTCTCCAATGGACCATTCCACATTTTTTCACCTATATATCAAATAATACCTTAATGACGACACCTTTTTTATCTCTTTTTATTTCCAGCATGTGGTATGTGACAGCCTTTATCTCCACACCATATCCATGCTTTTCTCTGCTGTATTCCTCACCATAAGCAAATCCAATCAGTTTTTTCCCTATCTTTACATCAAAATCACCGAACACAAGATTTTCCACGTCATTTATATAGAGTAATTCTGAAAGCCAATCCACCAGCAACATTTCCTCATCGTCTTCAGAAGGTATTTCCACCCTTCTTTCCACCTTACTGTCTATTTTTCCGCCATCTGTTATTATAGAAAACATTCCCCTTGCTGCCTCTTCAAATGCCTCTTCCAGATTTTTCCCCCTTGCCTCAATGCCCACATCTGCAGTATGCTCAATTATTTTATACACATGTGTGAAAATTGGTATATTATAAAAATATTGGGGAGGGTAAGAAAAAAACCCGGAAGACGTGGAGGCATCTTACACTCCCCTCCCCATCTGTTTATTAAATTTGGGATTTTTAAATGTTTCTATTTTTATCGGCGGAGGTGAATAAATGCCTTGCCCTTTCGTGCAGGAAAAATCACAAAAGATTTGTGAGAAAAATAGGGAAAGAGATGATGCAATCATGCCCTGTTAGGTTGATTATGTTTTTGGGATAAAAATCTGAAGAAAGGTAAATTCTTTAAAAGAAATCCTCTTTCTCTTCATGAAAGTCGGAAAGGGGGCATATATTGCAAAAACGGCTGTGATAATAGGAGATGTTGTTATTGGCAATGAATGCAGCATATGGGAAAATGCTGTTATAAGAGGGGATTTGAATAGAATAGAAATAGGGGATGGAAGCAACGTGCAGGACTGCTGCGTTATTCACACCTCACCAGAGCATGTGGTGAAGGTTGGAAAGGGCGTCTCCATAGGACACGGAGCAATTGTGCATGGTGCACTCATAGATGATAACTGCATAATAGGAATAAATGCTACCGTTCTCGATGGTGCACATATCGGAAAGGGAAGCATAATAGCAGCCAATGCCGTGGTGCCTCCTGGCAAGGAAATTCCACCCCATTCACTGGTGGTGGGGGTGCCTGGAAAAATAATAAGGAAGGATGAAGAGATGGTGAAAGCCATAAGGGAAAATGCCCGTGTTTACAGAGAACTGGCGGAGAGATATACGGCAGGAGAATTTGGAGAGAGGTAAAGATTTTTATGATGCAAAGTTATTAAAGCAATGGAATTCGAAAGGATAGAGGATGCTTTGAAAAAGGGTGAGGGTGAAAAAGCAAGGATAAGAGGATGGATTTACAGGAAAAGGAGGAGTGGCAAATTAATTTTTGTTGTTATAAGAGATGCCACGGGCATAATCCAGGCGGTGGTTGAAAAGGAAAAGGTGAGCGAGGATGAATTCACTAATGCAAAGAAGGCATTGATAGAATCATCGGTGGAACTGGAAGGAATAATTCATGAAGATGAAAGGGCACCGGGAGGAAGAGAAATTCATGTTACAAAATTTAATGTGGTATCATTCGCGGAAGATTTTCCAATAACAGAACATCAGAGCACCGAATTTTTGCTGGACAATCGCCATCTGTGGCTCCGTTCCAGAAAACTTACAGAAGTAATGAAGTTAAAGTCGGAGGTGCTTCGTTTCATAAGAGAATGGTTCCATGAAAATGATTTTTATGAAGTTACGCCCAGTGTAATCACTATGAATGCCGCAGAGGGAGGGGCTACAGTCTTTTCCTTCGATTACTTCGGACAGCCCGCCTACCTGAGCCAGACGGCACAGATGTATCTTGAAGCCATGATTTTCTCTCTGGAGAGAGTATGGAGTCTCACACCTTCTTTCAGGGCTGAGAAGTCGAGAACGAGAAAGCATCTCATAGAATACTGGCATCTGGAAGCAGAGGAAGCATGGATGAATAACAAGGAAAACATGCAACTTCAGGAAGAGATGATATCTTATATATGCAGGAGGGTGGCTGAGGAATGCAAACCCCAGATTGAGTTTCTTGGAAGGAAGGTGGAGGAACTCATGGTGATAGAGCCTCCCTTTCCGAGAATAAAATATGAGAAGGCGCTGGAAATCCTGAGGGAAAAGGGTTTTGATATGGAATGGGGCGATGACTTCGGCACCCCCCATGAAAGGGCTCTGGTGGAGGGGGAGGAGAAGCCAATATTCATAACCAACTTTCCCATAGAGGCTAAAGCATTTTACATGAAGGTTGCACCTGATAAAAAAACGGTGGAATGTGCCGACATGCTTGCTCCCGAGGGCTATGGAGAGATAATAGGTGGTTCTGAGAGAGAAGAAAATATTGAATCCATGGTTGAAAGGCTGAAAAGGGATGGGGCGAACATTGAAAACTATGAATGGTATTTTGATCTGAGACGTTATGGCTCGGTTCCCCATTCAGGCTTCGGACTTGGAATGGAACGTCTTGTTTGCTGGATTGCAAAACTCGATCATATCAGAGATGCAACCCCCTTTCCGAGATTGTTAAGGAGGGCATACCCATGAAAAAGATTGTATCCATACTGGCTGTTGTGATATTGATACCCTTTTTTATCCCCCTCTCCGGAGGGAATGGAAATCTAAAGATTGTAAAAAATGGCAAATACTGCGTAATAGAGATGGAGGGAATGGAATATGCCATTAATCCAGGTTATCCAATGCTGCCCTGCAAAACAGAGGTATATACATTTCCCATGGGAACGGAAATAAAGAAGGTGGAAGTAAGGGCAGAAAATGTGGAAAGGATAAAAATGGATAAAAAGATTGAACCATCTCCCATGGCTATTCCTCTGAATGGAAAAGAACTCAAAACCAAGGAGGGCGAGATATATTCCACAGATGTTTTTTATCCATTTTCCTGGTATAGTTATACCATGAGGGGCGGAATAGAAAATGGGAAACATGTCCTCATCCTTTCTCTCCATCTTTACCCTGTAAGATATAATGCTGTAAAAAATCAAGCCATATATGCAAAAAATTTCCAGGTGAAAATTGATTATGAGATAAAATATTCTTTATTACCCACCGATTCATATGATTTATTGATTATTGCCCCTGATGAATGGATAAATGAACTACAATCTTTGAAAGAATACAAGGATAAGAATGGAATTTCAACTGTTTTGGTGGGG
>CAZTWM010000075.1:0-5911 GCA_964617935.1 uncultured Thermoplasmatales archaeon
GAGCAAAAGAAAATATATATAAACTCCTCTTAATCTCGTCTTGAGATGGAGAAACCAAAGTTAAATCTGAAGGAGGGAGAAATTTATCGCGGAAAAATAGAATGTACTGAACTGGAAGACGGAACCCCCGTAATCCTACCCTACTTCGTTATGAGGGGAAAGAGAAGAAAGCCCCTCCTGCTTTTAAATGCCGCCATTCATGGAGATGAACTAAATGGTATAGAAGTTATTCACAGAATATTTGAGGAGATAAAGCCAGAGGAAGTCAATGGGACAGTGGTTGCTGTACCCGTTGTCAACACACTTGCATTCAGGGCAAGGAGCAGGGTCGACCCGGTGGATGGAAAAAATTTAAACAGGGTTTTTCCTGGAAGAAAGGATGGCACGGTTACCGAAAGAATTGCTTACCATTTTTTTGAGGGATTTGTGAAAAAAGCCGATTATGGTATAGACCTGCATACTGGAATGAAAGGGCATCTTCTCGTCCCCCATCCAAGAATAAGGGTTGTAAAAAATTTTATCCCTCCAATTGAGTATTCAAGGGCTCTGGGAACGGAGGTGCTTTTTTATCATGAGGGGCATCCAGGAATGCTGAACGTGGCGGCGGGAAGGATAGGCATACCCATAGTTTGCTTTGAAATTGGAGAGGCTGGGAGAATAGATGAATATTTTATCAAAGCAGGAATAAAGGGAGTTAAAAATTTCATGAAATATGTGGGGATGCTGGAGGGTAAAATGGAAATACCTGAGAAACAGATTCTTCTGAAGGATTATACAGAAGTGAATTCGATAATAGGCGGAATTTTTTATTCCAGGGTAAGGGCGGGAGATGTTGTTAAGGAAAGGCAGATAATTGGCACAGTGAAATCACCCTTTACAGGAGAAAAGAGGAACATATATTCCCCAAAGAATGGATTTATTCTGGGAATAAGAAGTCAGCCTCTTGCAAGACCTGGAACAACTGTGGCATGGCTCATGGGTTTTGATGAAGGAACTGTACTTCCTCCACTTAAAACGCGCAATGAAGTGAAGGAGGTGGAATCAAAAACATTTCATATAACGCAGGAAAGAGGTATAGAAATCAAATAATGGGTCTATTCTTTTTTGTATGTTCCCATACTCGGTTAATCACATATGCAATTTTATCCCCCTCGCTACCCCTTCTATACCATCCTCTTATTACATCAGCACTTGCTTTCTTTTTCTTCACCCTCCTTTTCAGACATTGTATATATCTCGGCTTTGTATCCAGTTCTTCCAGCCCTCTCTCCGCCCTCTCTATGCATTGTATAAGATAATCTCTGGCATCTATAGACTTTCCACCCCATATAAATTCTCCCCGCAGGGATTTCCTTATTGCCTCTATCCTGTTAACCTCTATTTCTTTAAGTGAGGGATAATCCATTCTGCTCCATCTCTGAGCATATTTCAGGCGACCCACTATATACTCAATCATTGCCATATTCTCCTTTATGGTGCATTGAATGGGTGTAACCCTATTCTCCACCCTAAACGGGACTTCAAGTCTTATCCTGTTGTCTTCATGCCTTTCTTTAACCTTTTCTGTAAGGGATTGGGCAAGAATTGGAGAAAAGGAGTCAATATACTGGGCATACTCTAAAAATGAAATGGGATAATTCCTGTGTTTTGGCAGCCCCGCATTGCCACCATCAGCCATTTCATATAAAAGTAATCTTGCCTCCGCATAATCCACCACATTCCCTCCTACAATGGGGCTGTTGGCTGATATTGCTATCTGCCCTGGCACCATGTAAAGAAGGCGGTTGTATTTGTCAGCTACATCGTCAGGACTCACACCCTGTATGTGTATATGCATGGACTGAATCGCCAGTGCTATATGCTCTGGCTTTATGGATTTGCCTGCTACTCTAACCTCTGGGAAATTTCTCCTCCATTGAGCCATGGTTTTTGCCCTGTGGCTGGGTGTTATCCATTTATCTGATAGAACGTCGGGGTGGGGATTGGCGCCCAGCAGAAGGAGTATGGCTTCCGTTTTATGAATTTTCTCCGCCATTTCCACAATCTCCTCCACTACATCCATGAAATATTCTTCCTTCTCTCTTAATGACTCAGTGGAGAATTTTCTGGGAAATGTTCTTATTTCAATCTGGCACGCCCCCGCTTCTTTATCAAATTCAAAGTCGTGATATATGCTGTTGAGTTTTGGTATTAACTCCTTCACCTCTAAGGGTTTTCCCTCTGTATCAACTAAAGCACCTTCCATCTCTATTCCTATGACATAATCCTCAGGATGATGTCTCTTCTCCTCCAGCATTAACAGATATTTTTTTAAGTCTGATATGCTTCCGAATTCCATAAAAATAGAATGGGAAAAGGGCTTTTTTATCTATCGTTTACAGTTTCACAGTTTTATGGCTCTTGTATTTCCCTTCATAATATTTGGAAGGGTTTGAAAGCATTTTTTCAAAAACAATCTGACAGAATCTATCCCCCTTTTTAAGTTCGATTTCCTGAAAAGTATTGAAGCCAGAAAGCGTTAAACAGCCCTCGAAACCAGCATCCACCTTTCCAAAAGAAGCAACGACACCTTTCCTTGCATATGTGGAGCGAATCCATAGTTGTGCTGTTACATTCTTCAATTTTATGTATTCAAGTGTGGACAAAGCAAACCAGGTCATGGGCTTTATCACCGCCTTTTCCATTGTCTTACCATTAATGTATATCTCATTTATGGTTAAATCATAGCCATTGGGTGTGAGGTTGCTTTTATCAAATGGCTCTATGGAAATCTCGCCCCTCAAAATCGCATCCTTTATATCTCTGTCAGAGAGAATCATTTACAGAGGTTCAACATTCTTTGCTCTTGGTCCCTTATCCGTCTCCTCCAGATCAAACTTCACCTTCTGCCCTATTCTAAGGCTCACAAATCCTTCCTTCTTAACATCGGAGTAGTGGACAAAAATATCTTTCTGCCCCTCCACTTCGATGAAACCATATCCTTTCTTATTTACCCATTTTACAACGGTTCCTTCCATATTTATCCCTCTCTTACATGCGATGATTATATAAAAATATTGTGATATGGGCTTTTCCACAGACTCCGTGACATTTAAAACCCATATTTGGGATGGGAAATGGAGTGTTCATATGTGTGAAAATTTCAAAGAGAAATATATAATCAGTGCTTAAAAGGCAAAAGAATCCAGAAAAACAAAGATACAAAGTAATGTGGGGTTTAGATCATTTGAATCAGCAAATGCTTTTCTTATTTGAGAAGAATAATTTACAATTTTGTTAGAGGAGATGAAACCAGAGCCATGAAAGCTGATATAGCTCTGGAGCTCGGACAAAATAGATTATTACATCTAATAAAATTTTGAGGCAAAATGCATTCATTTTGGGGAAAATTTTATTGCATAGTTGTAGCCATAAACGAAGGAAAAAAGTTCTGTCAGTAACTGAAAACCGGAGAGTCATATTTCGTTGACAGTGTCCGATATCTATAAATATTACGACGGCATATCCTCTCATGCCAGCCCAAGTAGATAGGGAATGCTGTATAGCCTGTAACATATGTGCAGATGAATGCCCCGTTGGCGCCATAACTGTCGAGGACTACGCCATCGTGGACGAAAATGAATGCATAGAATGCGGACAGTGTGTGGAAGTCTGTCCAAATGATTGTATAACTCTCTAAAATGAAAGAAGAAGTAGAGAAAATACTGGATGAAATACGTCCCTCCCTGCAGGCGGATGGCGGAGACGTGGAACTCGTTGATGTCGACGAGGAAAATGGTGTGGTAAAGTTACGCCTCACTGGAGCATGCGCGGGCTGCCCCTTTTCCACCATGACACTCCAGATGGGAATAGAGAGGGTGTTGAAAGAGAAAATACCTGGAGTTAAAAAGGTGGTTTCAGTTTAAATCAAATCTTTACCATTATCTGTAAGTCCATAACATTTGTGCCTGTGTAACCTGTGAATATTGCATCCCCCATTTTTTTGAAAAATCCATAGGAATCATTGTTGTTCAAATACTCTTCCAGATTCAATCCCCTTTTTCTTGCCCTTGCATAACTCCCGCCATCCGCTATGGCTCCTGCAGCGGGGCTGTTGCCGTCCATGCCGTCTGTGCCACATGAAAGGAAAACCATTGCTTCGTTTGTCATATTTTCTATGGCGGAGAGAACCATCTCCTGATTTCTCCCACCCTTTCCATCTCCTTTCACATTAACCGTCGTCTCTCCTCCAGAAATGAAAACTATGTTCCTCCTCGGATGGAAGATTGCATATTCCACCAGATTTTTTCCCATTTCCCTTGCCTCGCCGCTTATGGATGTGGAAATTATTCTGGCGTCATATCCTTTCTCCCCCGCCATTTCCAAAGCATGATGACATGCCATGTTAATGTCTCCAATTATTATATTCTCCACATTCTCCAGTTTCGATGGAGTTTCCTTTCTTTTCCCTTTAATCCCTTCCGAAATAAAATCAACAACTTCCTCATTCCTGATGTTATATTTTCTCAGAATTTTCATTGCATCCCTGAAAGTGGTTGGGTCGCCTGCCGTGGGTCCCGAAGCAATTGCATCAACAGGATTTCCTATTATATCTGATATTATGAGTGATATCATTTTAGCCCTGCTCATTTCAGCAAGTTGCCCGCCCTTTACCTTCGAAATATGCTTCCTCACCGCATTCAGTTCCTCAATGGTGCATCCCCTTTTCATCAATTCCGCAGAAACCTCCTTCATGGCATCCAAGGAAACATGGGGGAGGCAGAGGAGGGAGGAGCCACCACCACTTATAAGAACTATTATCAAATCATCGGGGTCAGCATCCTCCACCAGTTCAACAATCTTCTGGGTGGCATCCACATTTCTCTTCTCTGGAAAAGGATGGCTTCCTTTCACCATTTCAATTTTTTTCAGTTTTATGTCTTCGGTTGATATAACAATTCCTCCATCAATGTCCATCAAATCTTCAATAGCCTTCGCCATGGAGGCGGATGCCTTTCCAAATCCAATAACAAAAATTCTTTTGTGGGACATAAGATTTATTTTCCGTCCCTTTATAAAAATTGAATCGCCTTTAACTTTCAATGAAGATTTAACCAGATTGTAACCATTCATTTTCTTCAAAACCTCCTCAAGAATGTAAAGGGCATCATCCCTTGCCTTTCCATATTTGTTTCCCCCATTGGAAATCAATTCCTCCCTGTTCTTTATCACGTGAAAAGAATAAATATTCCTATATGAATGTTTTACATGCTCCGCAGCATATTAACCAGTTTCTCCTTTTATATCACCCTTGCTATAATACTTGCTATAATAACGGGTGGATTCCCATCCCATGGAAATGATATTGCCACCATTGCCCTCATTTTAGCCATGACATTCTCCATAGCCAACATTCCCTTCAACATAAAACCTGAGGATATGAAGGAATTCCTTTATGCCTTTCTCCTGAATTATGTCCTCCTCTCCACCATCATAATAATCATGGGCATTTCCATTGGAAAATACAGCGGGGGGTTCATCGTGATGGCTGCAGCCCCTCCCGCGGTGGCTATTGTGCCCCTCTCCTCCATACTGGGAGGGAATAAAAAACAGTCTCTTTTCTCCGTTCTTTTCCTCTATATTGCGTCCATATTTATCATGCCCATCATGATTCTTTTCTTCTTTTCCAGGGAAGTGAGCATATTTGCTTTGCTGAAAAATATCCTCCTGCTGATAATATTGCCTCTCCTTCTTTCCCGCCCCATCCACAAAAAAATCGGGGAGGAAAAAATAAAAATCATATCCAACATATGCTTCTTTTTCATTGTATTTTCCATTGTGGGGGAGAACCGCCATTTCTTGTTTGAGGAAGTGGCGACCATAGCATTTCTCTCCTTCCTGATGGCTCTTAGAACCATAGGTATTGGAGGAA
>CAZTWM010000076.1:0-5894 GCA_964617935.1 uncultured Thermoplasmatales archaeon
TGGATGAAATTAATTGTGAAAGATTGCGTGATAAAAGAAGAATATTTTTTACAGGTGCTAAGTCTATGGAGGATCTATATACAGCCAAGCAATATATATTTGAGAAACTCGAAAGAGCCGGGATTAATATTATGAAAGATGCAAGCATCACCATTCATAATATTGTTGCATCTCTAGATTTACAAACTAAACTTGATTTAATTAAGACCGTGCTTAGGATTGGACTAGGGGAAGTAGAATGTGATCCGGAGTTTTTCCCTGCTGCAATATACCGATACAAATTTAATAAAAATGAGTATTGCTTTGCCGAACGTTATATAGCCGTTCTCATTTTTGAATCTGGAAAATTGTTCTTCACTGGTGCAAAGAATGTGAAAGAGATAAAAGAAGTAATGCAGAAGTTAAAAGAGAATATCATTCCGTTGAATCAGAGTCATTAGGACGAGGATAATACCTAAAATTTTATACCTATCTTAATTTATATAGTTTTATGCCTCAGACTATTCTGTGTTGAGTATAGAATTATTTTACTTTACTACTTTATATTTCCTCCTTTACCACGCTGAAACATGAGCATGTTATGGTTTTTCCCACACCCTCCATGGTTCTGAGTTTATCAAGCACGAGATGCCCTATCTCCTCCATGTCTTTTCCTCTCACTTTAAGCAATAAGTCCCATTCCCCTGAAATTATATAAACTTCATAAACATTCTTAATCCTTGCAATTTCTCTTGCCAGCTCCCTCTGCGAAATTTCTGGATTTGGGAGAAATGATACCAGGATAAATGCTGTTGCATTCATTCCCAGTTTCTCATAATTTACCATGGCGGTAAATTTTTTTATTAATCCATCTTTCACCATTCTCTTTATCCTCTCCCCAACTGTGGTTCTGGGCAATCCAATCTCCTTTGCTATTTCATTTACTGACTTTCTGGCATTCTCCTTCAATTTTTCCAGTATGATGGAATCTTTAGTGTCCATGTGTCATAATGACAATTTTTTATTTAAATTTTGCTTTATAGTTGGAAAATTAACAATTTTTTAATCAAAATAATTATAAATAAATTGGTTCTTTGTCAATTATGTTGCAGAGAATGGATTTAGTTTACAAATGGGATGAAAAAGTAAAAAATGCTGTGAAAATTGGGAGTGAGATAAGATGGATAATGGGGGAATTTTTAAGGAATAAAGGTTTTATTGAAATATCTCCAGTAATGATATCCTCCATAACAGACCCTCTTGCCCACCCCATCTTCGATGGAAAAATAGAATATTATGGGAAAGAGTATTATTTAACAAGGAGTATGATATTTCAGAAGCAAATTGCCCTTCTTTCCTTTAAGAAAATATTCTGCTTTTCCCCCAACATACGCCTTGAGATGGCGGAAAAGGCATCCACAGGAAGGCACCTCATAGAGTTCACCCAACTGGATCTGGAAATAAGGAATGCAACAAGAGATGAGGTAATGTCTCTGGCTGAGGAAATGCTTGTTGAAATTCTGAAAAGGATAAAGGAAAAATGCGAAGAAGAACTGGAATTTTTTGGAAGAAAACTAAGACTGCCTTCCATTCCCTTTAAAAGGATAAAATTTGCAGAGGCATATGAAAAATATGGAGAAGAATATGAAGAAATCTTATCATCCAAGGAAAAATGTCCTTTCTGGATAATAGATTTTCCCAAATGGAAAAGAGAGTTTTATGATAGAGAATATGAAGATAAAGGGGGCTACCTCATCGATATGGATTTAATTTATCCTGAAGGTTTTGGAGAAGGAATTTCTGGAGGAGAAAGAGAATATGAGTATGAAAAGATTGTGGAGAGAATGAAGGAGAAGGGAGAAAAAATGGAAGAATATTTATCGTATCTTGCAATTGCCCTGAAGGGACTCCATCCATCTGCTGGATTTGGTATAGGGATGGAGAGATTGATTAGATATATATGTGGAATTGGAGATATATCCAGAACCACACTCTTTCCAAAAATTCCTGGAAAAATATGTATATAAGTAAACAATAGATGCCATAAAAATTTCATTTTTTTAAATTTTGGCGAAAAGCATGTATATATGTAAAAGATTAATTTCCATGAAAATTGTAGATCCTGATCATGAATTCTTCCAGGAGTTTCTTAAACCATATTACATAAGAACATCAGATGGACAATATTTATTCGGCTCAAAGCAAAAGGGAAGAAGACCTGACAGAGTATTTTACATGGTTCCCGAGGGTTATAAACTCGGGAAAAATCAAAGATATTTTGATGTGGAGAAAGGGAAAAAAATTTTTGAGATTGTAGAAGAATATGCCGAAAAAATGGATAAAATTATCCAGCATGGAGTTCATGGAGAAGGAGATTATAAGGTGGGTATGAAAATTATTACAAGCATAGAGAACCCACATTCCGCCTATATGGCATGGATGGGAAAGCTCATGATATTCCCCCCTGAAAAAATAAAAACATCCTGTATAAATTATATAATACCTGAGAAACTGCCCGAAAAATATATTGAAAGATTAAAGGAAATCTGGCCCCAATATGATGAAAACGAACCTCTTTCCCTCTTCGATTTTACAGAAATGGATAGAGATATAAGGAAGGTGATTAATCTTGGCATAGATTATTTTGGTGGAGCATTTAAAAAACCAAATCTCACCATGGTATGGAATAAGGCAGAGGAGGAAGGATTAATTTCATATCATGCAGGATGTAGTGATGGAAGAATTTTAAAGGGATTGAGTGGCACAGGAAAAACAACTCTTACAGTTGGCAAAGACATAGAGCAGGACGATGCTCTCGTTGGCTTGCCCATTTATGAAGATGGAAAGGTTGAGAAGATAAAAATAATAGGACTGGAGGCAGCCAGTTTTGCAAAATCAGAGGGGTTAAATGAAAAAAGTCCTGAATGGACTGGTTTGATGAAATCAAGGGAAGGGGCTATAGTGCTTGCCATGAATATTGATTGCGAAGGCGTGCGATATGTTAAGAGGATTATAAAAGGTTATGAAGTGATTATTCCTGTAGCAAAAGAAAAAGCAGGGAGATTGAGATGCACTGTATATGAAGAAAGTGGAACCACCAATGGAAGATTTATATTCCAGTTCAGTGACCTCAACAAAAACTGGGGGCGTGAAAAATATTTAAGGGCGGAAGGGCTCAGTTTCAGAAGATTTGACATCCTTGAGCCACTTATTAGAGTAATAGATGAGAAAATGGCTGTGGCGCTGGATAGTGGATGCGAAAGTGTTATAACATCTGCAGTAGAAGGAAAGGAGGCAGGAGAAAGGGTCAGAGTATATGCAGCCACCGATTTTATGGCGCGGGAGCAGGCGGAACAGGCATATCTTAAACTGAGAATTTATGAAAATATGGGCTTGGGACTGAATGGAAATTTAATATTCTTTGTAGTGAATACTGGATATGTGGGGGAGCATGACTTAAAGGGATTTTCCACAGGAAATGGGGAAAAGATAGGGGTGGAGGATTCAAAAAAACTGATTCATTTGGTGGAAAAGAATAAGATAAGAAGATGGATTCGCCACCCTGTTTTCAATTATTTAATACCAGACCCAAAGGAATTGGAGAAAGAGCATGGAATGAGTGATTTTTCATATAGATTCAATCTTCTAAATTATTATTCTCCAGAGGAAATCATTGAATTTATAAGGAGAGATATTGGAGAAAGAACCACATATTTGAAGGAGTTATTTAAGGGACAGGAAAAGGAAGCAGAACTTAGAGGAGTGATGGAAATATGGGAGAAATGCAAACTCGTATCTCCACAGGAAATAAAGGGGTTTTATGAAGAGTATTATGAATAAATGGGCTCGGGGAGATTCGAACTCCCGACCTTTGCCTCGTAAGGGCAACGTCATAACCCCTAGACCACGAGCCCGATATATGAAGGAAAGTTAAGGATTTTTTAAAAGTATCGTTAACAACCACATATTTCGAAAAGTAGAAAAAGCAAGCCACATTGTTTGCCAATGCTGGGAGATGAAATAATTGCTTTCTTTAATGCTTTTGGAGACGTGGGTATGCTGGCAGCATTATTTTTGATTTTTGTGGTGGATGCCATGTTGTTTCCGGCACTCCCTGAATTTTTTCTTCTTGTAATTTACTCTACCCATCCCTCAATTCAATGGGGAAGTGTTTTGATTTTAACCGCTTCCCTTTCCATATTTTTTGGCAACAGCATGTTATATCTTATTGTTAAAAAATTGGGAATGCCCCAATTTCTTCGAAACCTGATGAACAAATATTCCTCCATGATGATACTCCAAGATGAAAAAATGCTTCTTGTTAACAGGATTGCCCCTGTATTGCCCTACACCGGCGCCTTCATTGCCGTCAACAACTGGGATTATAAAAAATCCATATTTTATATTCTGGCAGGGGGTGTGCTGAAATTCTCTGTTTTGGTCGCCCTTTCCGCAACATTCTATTCCTTGTTTGAAAAAGGGATTGCGCAGAGAGCCACCTTTATTCTAATAATTCTTACAATAGTGGTGGGAATTATTTTATCTTATATTAGAAAAAGAAAAATTTACAGAGAAAGGGAATAATGTGATGTTCATGGTAAACATTGCATTCAGAAGAGTTGAAAGAAAGAGAAACTCAAAACCGTTTTGTAATGGAGTGATTTTAAAAAGAAAATACTGGAATATGCTTATCTGCCTTTCAATCTCCATTTCACACACTCCAGTTAGGTTTATTCTTTCTCCATTCTCGTTTTCATAGTAGCCTATAACCCTGCCAGGACATTCATATAACAGCAAACTTTTCCATAAAAAGGAAGGAATATTATCTTCATAAACATGGGGGGAATGGTCCATTTCCATAGTAAAATAGAGTTTATATTCTCCCTTGCCCACTACTTTGATTTTTGTGGGGATGTATGTACCATCATAAAATACACCATCAACATATTTATACCAAATATTCCCGAATTCTATCACCTTCGCCCCATCATAAAGATAAAATATTGAAAGGGGAATTCCTTCAACCCAGAAGGGAATGGTTCCATAAAATAGTGTCCATCCATTATCGAAAGAAATCCAAGCCCAGTCATAGCCAAAGGGATTGTCTGATGAGATTGCCAGTTCATCCATAAATATATTTTTGTTTTTCCACCACCATTTTGTTAAATTGATATATGGCTTTATTGTTGCACCTTTTAGGGGATGATGATAACTCCAGTTGCCCCACACATGTTCATAATAACCCACTCCAGTAATGTTTTTTCTTTCACCCTCTATTAAAATCCATCCATCTACTTTACACTTGGGAACAAAAAGATATTTGTAATAGCCTAGCCCCATAGGGAGGATGCCTCCCTGGCTCCCCGCAACAAATTGAGGAGGAGAAAGAGCAAGTAAATTTATCTCAGCAATCATGTCAGAGTTCTCAAAATGAAAAATGTAATGAGGATATGAGCCCCTCATCCATGAGTTTTTGTATGTTATCTCTATATCACTTTTCCCCTGACATTTCATGACAGATATATTATCTCCATAAGAACTTCCATTATATACCTTATTTTCATCCCAATCAAATATGGTGAAAAAGAGATTGGCGGCAGGTGTTTCTTTTTCGTATTCAAAGGATGCTGTTATGCTGTAGTTTTTATCTGCATGAATGAATGCATCCAGATTCCACCACTCTCTGATGCAATTATGGTATCCATCGAAATTTGCAGCAGGGGAAAGATTGTTTTCATTTGAAAAGGGCACATTGATAAGTATAAGGAATGTAGTAACCGAAATGATTTTTTTCATCAGTATGAAAATGTTTGAAGGATAAAAAATTATCTTTATGATTTGGCAAATAATTAATGAATAAATCATGCATGACCCACCCCCCTTCATTTCCACTGGAAAGTTTATATGGCATGGAA
>CAZTWM010000077.1:0-5728 GCA_964617935.1 uncultured Thermoplasmatales archaeon
GAATATCCTGCGGTGAAAATACAATTCCATTCTTCACCATTTAATCGGCTCAATCCAAAAACATATTTAATAATCTTTTCCATATACTTTCATGCATCTTACCCAAGAGCAGGAAAAAATGCTGGATGGCGAGTATGGAAGCATTGTTTCCAGAATGATGCGTTTGCTGGTTCGCCTGGGGGATGTTTATGGGGCGGAGAAAATGGTTTCCATTGCCTCGGTTCAGGTGGCAGGCGTTTCTTACAAATCCATAGGAGACCCCGGCTTGGAATTTCTGCAGGATGTGGCAGCGGAGGCAAAAGTCAGGGTTTTAACCTTTCTCAATCCCGCGGGCATGGATTTGGAGGATTGGAGGGGAATGGGAATAGATGAGGAATTTGCTCAAAAGCAACTTGCCATAATAGAGGCTTTCAAAAAAATGGGTATTGTTATCTCGGCAACATGCACCCCATATCTGGCGGGCAACCTTCCGCGCTATCGCCAGCATATAGCATGGAGTGAGTCATCTGCCGTTTCCTTTGCCAACTCCGTTATAGGAGCGAGAACGAATAGAGAAGGCGGTCCTTCCGCCCTTGCGGCAGCCATAACTGGCTATACTCCCTACTATGGACTCCATCTTGATGAAAACAGGCAGCCCAATGTGGTGGTGGAAGTGAAGGTGGAGTTAAAGAATAGCACTGACTTTGCTGCCATGGGTTATTTTGTCGGCAGGGAGGTTAAGAAGGGCATTCCCTATTACAGGGGCATAAGGGATGCCGATGTGGATGATCTGAAGGAACTGGGGGCGGCAATGGCTGCCAGCGGGGCTGTGGCGCTGTATCATGTTGAAGGGATAACTCCTGAGGCAAAGGAAGTGGTGGCAGAGGGTATAGAAAAAATTGAGTTTGGGGAAGAGGAACTCAGAGAGGTTTATGAAAAACTCAATACAGGAAATGAACCTGATGTTATAATCTTTGGATGCCCCCATGCTTCTTTGAATGAAATAATAAAAATATCTCGTCTGGTAGAAGGAAGGAAAGCGAGAAAACCCTTCTGGATATGCACATCAAGGGCTGTAAAAGAAATTGCTGAAAGGATGGAACTGGATAAGAAAATAGAGGAGGCGGGAGGGAAGATAGTGGCGGATACATGCATGGTTGTCTCACCCATAGAAAAAATGTTTTCCACCACAGCCGTCAATTCCGCCAAGGCAGCCCATTATCTGCCAGGTTTCTGCAAGCAGAAGGTCGTATTCAGAAGCATGGAGGATTTATTGAGGTGATGAAATGAAAGGGAGAACCATATATCCTGGAAAGGTGGAGGGAGAAGCGATGGTGAGCAAAGAGCCCATTGGCTTCTATGGAGGAATAGACATAAAGACGGGCATTGTTATTGAAAAAGGGCATGAACTGGAGGGAAGATGTGTTAAGGATAAAGTGCTTGTCTTTCCCTATGGTAAAGGCTCTACAGTGGGCAGTTATGTCATATATGGACTGAAAAAGAATGGGGTGGCACCGAAAGCAATAATAAATAAGGAGACGGAAACCATAGTGGCAACAGGCGCCATACTTGCTGCCATTCCATGTGTTGATGGTATAGATATTGAAGAAATTAAAGATGGGGATTTGGTGGAGATTAATGCGGGGGAAAGGGAGGCGGAGATAATAATAAAATGATAATAGTTAAACTTGGAGGAAGCGTCATAAGCAATAAAGGTAAGCCCTTTTCTTTCAGAAAGGAGGTGGTGGAAAATATAGCAGAAGAGATAGCCCGTTTTTATCCAGAGAAAAAATTTCTGCTGGTGCATGGGGGAGGAAGTTATGGACATCCTCTTGCCACAAAATATGCCATACGGGAGGGATTTAAAGAGGAAAGGAAGGTGGGATTCAGTCTCACCCATCAGGCAATGATTGAATTGAATAAGAAAATAGTTGAAATCTTTCTTGATAAGAATTTGCCCGCCTTTTCAGTAACTCCCTCCTCCATTTTTATTATGAATAATGGTAGAGTAATGGATGGATGGATTGAAGTTATTCGTTTACTGCTGGAAAGAAACTTCATTCCCGTGCTGTTTGGTGACGTTGCCATATCAAAAGATAAGGGCATTGATATCCTTTCCGGCGACCAGATAATTTCCTTCCTTGCTGAAGAACTTGAAGTAGAAAAGGTAATATTTTTAATGGATGTTGATGGCATATATGATAGGGATCCCAGGGAAAGGGGGGCAAAACTTATTGAAATAATAGATGAAAGTATTTCCATTGAGGGTGAAACAGGGAAATTTGATGTCACGGGAGGAATAAAAAATAAGGTGGAGGAGGCATTGAAGATGAAATGCCCTGTTTATTTCATAAATGGAATGGTAAAGGGTAATCTTTCAAAGGCGATAGAAGGAAGGAAGATAGGAACCATAAAACCCTGAATTTTTGCAAATCGCAATCCTTTTCTTTCCTTTTCCTTTAAAATCATGCACGAAATAAAATATGTTCCCATAGGAATAATACACACCCCTTTCAAAGAACCGATAAATGTTCCCATTCAGCCATCTGCGGGAAGGGGGATAAAAGGAGATGTGGAAATATTTCCTCAATTTGAGGAGGGACTGGAGGGCATAGAGAAATTCTCCCATATAACCCTCATATACCATTTCCATCTTTCCCGAAGTTACTCTTTAAAGGTAATACCCTATATGGATGAAAAATTGCGGGGCGTTTTCGCCACCCGCGCCCCCGCCCGCCCCAATGCCATAGGGATATCCACGGTTAGATTGGTGGGGAAAGAAAAGAATGTTCTTCATGTGGAAAATTTGGATATTGTTGATAACACTCCCCTGCTCGATATAAAGCCATATGTGCCACACTTCGATGATGATGTGAGGATAGGGTGGCTTGAAGACAGGGTAAAAAGGCTTCCTCAGACAAGAGATGATGGAAGATTTTATGAGAGGAAATAGATTTAATGCCCATAAAACTCTTATGGATGCCCGCTTTACCAACACAAATTTTCCTCCATTGTTATACTCAGTTATATCAACGTAAATCAGCAAAAAATTATAAATAAAAAACCAATAATGAAATATGAAATGGAAGGTAACGTTATCGGTTCTTATTGTGGGAATTATGGTTATTAACCCGTCCATTTATACTTCTGGAAGGGGCGAGGATATTAAAAAAATAAGAATAGATGTGCCCATTGAATCAATGAAAATTGTTGCTGAAAATGGAAATTACGTTTCCATAAAAATGGAAAATGTTACATATGTTCATTCCCCCGGCAAACCAGTGCTTCCAGAAATAACAAGGGTTTTTGAACTCCCTTTTGGCGTGAGGGTTAAAAATTTTGATGTGAAAATCCATGGAATGGAGGAAATGGATGTAAATGGAGTTATAGAACCTTCCATGGGACCTTTACCAATGCTTCCTGAAGACGTGGAAACTTCCTTGCATATTGATAAAAGCATATACAGAAGCACTGATTTCTATCCTCCAGAGTGGTACAGTTATCGTGTTGGATGTGGGATGAATGAAGAAGGGAAGAGAGTAACGTTTCTTTCCTTCCATCTTTATCCCGTGAGATATGCTCCAGCCATAAATAAATTACAGATGATAAAAGGGGCAGAGATAAAAATAGAATACACAAAACCGGAAAGAACATTGCCTGAGAACAGTGTATATCAACTACTGGTGATAACTCCTTCTGCTCTGGCAGAAGAGGCACAGCGTTTGGTGGATCATAAAAACAGCATTGGCGTGTCTGCTTTCATGAAAACGGCGGAGGAGATTTATGATGAGTATAATGGCAGAGACAAGCCGGAGAAAATAAAATATTTCATTAAAGATGCAATAGAAAAATGGGGAATAAAATATGTTCTTCTCTTTGGAGGAGTTAAATCCCCCATATGGTCAAAGCCACGAGATAATGCCAATGCAGGAGAGAAAGACTGGTATATTCCTGTAAGGTATACCAATCTATACGATAATCCTAAATATCCTCTTGCCGAAACACTTCATGACCCTGGCGTGGCAAGCGACCTTTATTATGCAGACATATACAAGGAGGGAGGAGAGTTTGATGACTGGGATTCCAACAATGATGGCATATTTGCCGCATGGAATAAGCCGGGTGTGGATAATGACTCCCTGCCGGACTTATACCCTGATGTGGCTGTTGGGAGGCTGGCGATTACAGGCATTGATGAAGCCAAGACGGTAGTTGATAAAATAATAAATTATGAAAACAATGCATATGGAGAAGAATGGTTCAAACGCATGGTTGTTGTTTCGGGCGATGGCTTCCTCGACCAGATGGATTTGAATATAAAATGGGATACCAATGGATTGCCCGATGGGGCTTATACAATATATGCACAGAGCATAAATGATGAAGGTGAGAAAGGACCTGTAGATACAACTCATATAACCATAGATAAAAGCAGAAAGACAAAACTCACTTTCAGCCATGATGATTATCTCAACCCTGCTTTGCAGAATGGATATCCTGCACCTCCAATAGCAGAGATTGTTTCTGTTTCTGATGGGGATGTGCTGGGCAATACAGATTATCATTATAATCCCAGTGATAGTGAGGCATATCTCAATGAATTTTTCCACTGGGCAAATATAAGTTATGAAAATGGTGTTTTAACCATTAGAGGTAAATCATATGACCCAAAGCCCTACGGAAATGTTACAAGCATTCATGTATGGATTGAAGATGAAAATGGCAACATTGTCTTTTCCGACTGGAGGAATGACACGGAAATGTATTATGAAGGAGAGTGGACAACTGGAGAGAAAGCATTGAAGGGAAGAGGAGGGGCATTGTATTACATGCCGGAGGACTTTGAAAAAGAAATTTTATGGACATCCAATGGAAAATTTACAGGGCAAAATGATGTTATTAATGCCTTCAACAATGGTTGTGGTTTCTTCTTCATGTCAGGGCATGGAAGCCCAAATGTATGGGCAGATCATTTGCCAGGTGTGCCTGGCAACAGGCAACACAGCAGTATAGTGGGATTGTATGTCACCACTTTAAGACCATGGTTCCCCTACTTCAGTTTCCCTCTTTTCCCCATAGACACTCTTTCCAATGGCGAAAAATTGCCAGTGGCGGTAATAGGGGGATGCCACAATGCCCAGTTCAATGTTTCCGCCATTCCAGCATTTCTGGATGCCTTCCATCTCCTCTCCCCATTGTTTCCGAATAAATACATGTGGACTTACGGGCAGCCTGTCCCAGAATGCTTCTGCTGGCGCCTTGTGAGAAATCCACATGGAGGGGCGATAGCATCGATGGGAAATACCGGGCTTGGATATGGAATGCCGGGCAAGGACTGCACCACTGGAGGTGGCGACTCCTGGATTACCATAGAATTTTTCAGGCAGTATGGGGAAAGGGGGCAGAAGGTGCTTGGCATGGCTCATTCACAGGCGGTGGCAACATATGTTAACACTTTTGATATGAATGACATGGGGGCAGGGCATACGAAAACCGTTGAACAGTGGGTATTGCTTGGCGACCCGAGCCTCATGATGGGAGGATACAGTTAGTGATTGAGTAACAAATATAAAAACAGAATTGTTTACCAAGGTTGAAAACTCGTGCAAAAATTCTGCTTCTGATTCTCCTATTTGCCATAATTATTTCTGCAATTGTTTTTATGAATCAGAAAAGGGAAATTAAATATTTTTCAAGGCAGGATTCCATTCCGGAAAATGCAACAAAAATTATGCCAGAAGATGATTTA
>CAZTWM010000078.1:0-5692 GCA_964617935.1 uncultured Thermoplasmatales archaeon
GTTTTCCCAGTTGCATAGAATTCCATTATAACAACAAATATTTGTGGAAGAGAAAACAAAATTAGGATCAATTTTTGAATTGAGAAGGTTTCATTAATTTATGTCTGGAAATAAATGCTTCGCCCCATATCATTTTCTTTTGTTCACAAACTCCAAAAATTGAAAAGTAATTAAATAATAATCCCATTATGCATACAATGAAAGCGGTTATACCTGCAGCAGGTCTGGGCACAAGATTTCTCCCTTTAACAAAGAACAGTCCCAAGGAAATGCTCCCCATAATAGACAGACCCGCCATCCAGTATGTTGTTGAGGAAGCAGTGGAATCGGGTATTGAAGACATTGTTATTGTGACTGGGAGAGGAAAAGAGGTTATAGAAAACCATTTTGATATTGCCTATGAACTGGAAAAGGTGTTGGAGGAGAGAGGAGAAGAAGAAAAACTGCAGGAAATAAGAAGAATTTCCCGTATGGCGGAAATATTTTACATCCGCCAGAAAATGCCCCGTGGGCTGGGGCATGCCATATATGTTACGAAAAATTATATTGGAGGGGAAACATTTGCCGTTCTACTGGGAGATGATATAATAGTGGCAAACGAGCCATGCACCCATCAGTTAAAAAAGGTATATGAAAAATATGGGGCGAGCGTTATAGCAGTCCAGAAAGTGGATGAGGAGGTAATGGGCAAATATGGGATAGTTGAAGGGGAAGAAATGGAAAAGGGGATATACAGGATAAAAAGAATGCTGGAGAAGCCGCACGCCAGAGAAACTTCCTCCAGAATAGCCATCATGGGAAGATATATTTTGACCCCTTCCATATTTGAATGCATTGAAAAAACGAATCCCGGTAAAAATGGAGAGATTCAGTTGACAGATGCCCTTAATTTACTGCTGGAGAAAGAGGATATCTATGCCTATGAATTTAGAGGAAGGAGATATGATCTGGGAGACAAATTTGACTGGCTCCGCATAAATGTGGAGATGGCGATGGAAAGAGAAGATTTAAAGGACAAAATGAGAGAATTGATTGAAAAACTGGGAAAAGAAAATAAATAGTTTCACTCTCCAGCGAGAAAAATCTTTATTAACAATTTACATTTCACTTTATGCTTCCCACGATGGATGATTTTGATTTCGAAGGAAAAAGCGTTATTTTAAGAATTGATATAAATTCTCCCCTTGAACCAGAAACACTTCGCATCTTGGATAACTGGAGAATGAGAAAGGTGATTCCTACATTGAGGGAGTTAAAAGGGAAAAATGCAAGGGTGATAATGCTTGCCCACCAGGGAAGACCTGGAAAATGGGATTTTACAGGGCTGGAAAGGCATGCTGAAGAAATGAGCAGATTGCTGGGAGATGAAATAAAATTTGTGGATGATGTTTATGGGGAGAAAGCAATTACGGAGATAAAAAAACTTGAGGGAGGAGAGATTCTCCTGCTTGATAATGTTAGGAAATGCAGTGAGGAGATGGAAAAGAAATCGGCAGAAGAACATTCAAAGGCAGAAATGATTCAGAAACTGGCTAAATATGGAGATGTATTTATCAATGATGCCTTTGCCGCAGCCCACAGGAAGCAATGTTCCCTCATTGGTTTCATTCCCGTTTTACCCTCCTTTGCAGGAAGATTGATGCAGAAAGAAGTGGAAATGGTGGAAATGCTGCTGGAAAGGGCGGAGAGACCACGCCTTTTCATATTTGGAGGAGGAAAATATGAGAATGCCATAGATGTTATTGAAAAGTTGCTTGGAGATGGAACGGCTGATAAAATAATGCTTGGAGGAATGCCCGCCAATGCGTTTCTTGCTGCAATGGGAAAATATAATATGGAAGTGGATGGAAGGGTGAAAAGGATAATGGAAAAATATAGGGAAAAATTGATTATCCCTTCAGATACCAGGGATGGAAAGGATATAGGGACTGAGAGCATAGAAAAATTCAAGGAAGAAATAGGGAGGGCTGCTTCCATATTCATATCCGGACCCATGGGAGTTTTTGAAGATGAAAAATACAGGAAAGGAACGGAGGAAATTCTCAAAGCCATTGCCTCCTCCAGCGCCTTCTCCATGGCGGGCGGCGGGCATACGGCGGCGGCAATCAACATGCTGGGGCTGGAGGAAAAGTTCTCCTATGTTTCCACAGGTGGGGGGGCACTGGAAAGAATGCTGATGGGCGAAAAACTGCCAGTCATAGAGATGCTCATAAAATTTAAAAAGTAAATTTGATTACCCAACATGAACATCGTCCATGTTGTTGGAACAGGCACAATAGGTGAACCACTTATTGGATTATTATGTGATTTAAAAAAGGAACTGGGCATAGATGAGATAACCTTTTACAAACATAGCCCCGTGCTTACAGACCGCCCCAAAATAAAGGGATTGATTAGGAGGGGCGGGATTCTTACTGTAAGGGAGGAAAAAGTAAATGAATTCAGGGAATTGGGAGTTGAACCCACATACACTGCTGAAGAAGCCATTAAGAGGGCAGATGTTGTTGTGGACTGCTCACCAAAAAGAAAGGGGCTGGAAAATAAGGAAAAATTCTATACCAAATACGAAAAGGATGTCAAAACCTTCATTGCCCAGGGTTCTGAATTTGGTTTCGGAAAGCCATATGCAGTGGGAATAAATGATGAGGCAATCAAAGATGAAAAATATATCCAGATTGTGAGTTGCAACACCCACAATATAGCAGTTGCCATAAGATGTGCTGCTCTTGATGGAGGGGCAGATAACTTCGTTTCCGGGAGATTTGTTTGTATAAGAAGGGCAACCGATATTTCCCAGGAAGAAAAATTCATCCCCGCTCCATATGTGAATACACACAAAGATGACAGATTTGGAACACACCATGCAAGGGATGTATGGCATCTGTATAACACCATTGGCTATGACCTGAATGTTTTTTCATCTGCTCTCAAAGTGAATAGCCAGTACATGCATTCAATATGGTTTGATATAGAGGTTAAGAAAGAGACAAGTGATGAGGAAGTGATACAGCGTTTTGCAAGTGAAAGGAGGGTGGCAATAACAAATAAAAAACTGGCGAGTCTGGTTTTTTCATTTGGCAGAGACCATGGACATTATGGAAGGATATTAAATCAAACTGTTCTGGTGGCTCCAACTGTTAAGGTAAGGAAAGGAAAGGAAATATTCGGGTTCTGTTTCACACCTCAGGATGGAAATTCCCTGCTGAGCAGCGTATCAGCCATAGTAAAATCCCTGCATCCTGAAGAATATGAAGAAAGAATGAAGGTACTGGATGGATTTCTGTTTGATGAGGTTTAAAAAATTTATTCCTGTAATCCATTCACAAGTTCTTCCTTCGCTCTCTCCACTTCTTCATATAATTTTTCTTCGTCAATTTCCATGAATCTTCTCTCATGCATAACCATTTTTCCATTTATTACAACATCACTTACATTGAAACCTGAAGCAGCATAAACAATATGGGAAATGATATTATGGCGAGGAAGTAAATTTGGAGATGACATATCAAGGCATATCACATCAGCCTTCCTCCCCTCCTCAATTCTTCCTGTATTTAACCCAAGGAAATCTGCAGCATTTATGGTAGCCATATCTAAAGTTTGTTGAGCATTCACTATGGAAGCATCCCATCTATGGTGTTTATGAATGAGGGCAGCAAACTTCATGGTTTCAAACATATCCAGTTTATTATTGCTTGCCGCTCCATCAGTTCCCAAGGCAACGGAAGCACCTGCCTGGAAAAGTTCGGGCAGGGGCGTATAACCGCCTGTAGCCAGTTTCATATTGCTCACGGGATTATGAACCACACATGATTTAGCAGAAGAAATTTCTCTCACCTCCCCTTTAGTAATCCATCCACAATGGGCTAACAGGGTTTTTTCCCCCAGCAATCCATGTTTTTTTATCTGTTCCGGAGGACGAACATTATATTTTTCCATCACATCATATACTTCATTCCTTGTTTCGGAACAATGAATATGAACAAATGCATCATATTTTTTCGCTATTTCTGCCGTGTTATCAAGAGTTTCAGGAGAACAGGCATATGTGGAATGGGGCGCAACTACAGGAGTTATCAGTTCATCTCCCTTCCATTTCTTTATGAATTTTTCACATTCTGGAAACAACATTTCCTTTTTCATTTCTGGAGTGTCAAAATCTATTATGCTGAAACCTGCATAACATCTCATTCCAAATTTTTTTGCCTCCCCGGCAATAACATCTTCAAAAAAATACATATCACTACAGCATGTTGTCCCTGTTGCCACCATCTCTGCCAATGCAAGCCTTGTTCCTATTTTTATATGCCATTCCTTCAGTTTAGCCTCCACAGGCCATATGCGGGTAGAAAGCCACTGTTCCAGGGGCAAATCATCTCCATAACCTCGCAGCAGGGTCATGGGCAGGTGTGTATGCATATTTATGAGCCCTGGCATTACAATCTTCCTTTCTATGACAAAATCTGCTTCCACCCTTGCTTTTCCCACCTCCACTATCCTTCCGTCTTCTATATAAACATCTCCATGCAAAACTTCCCTCTTTTCATTCTGGGTTATTATTACCGAATCCTTTATGAGAATGCTCATTTAATCAAGAACCGTTATATTGTAGGGATTTATAAAGGGGTATTCCTTCATTTCCCCTTCCACTTCCACTCTTCGCCCTTCCACATCCATTTTTTCTTTGAGAATAACTCCCACAAGACCTTTTTCATAGGAAACACGCATCATATATCCATCCCTGTAGGGAAAGACCGCCCTTACAATACCCCTTATCTTTATTCTCCCCTCCCCACTTGAAACATAGGGCTTAACTTTTTCATGTTTCCTGTAAAAATCATAAAAAACACTTCTCAATTCCTTTATTATATCTTCATCTGATGTAACCACTGCAACCTGTCCTTCTTTAATTTCTCCCGCAAAAATATATGCTTTATTAAGCCCCACAGCAAAATTCCCCATCACCTCAGCATTTTCTTTGGCATTTTTTGCATATGGGGTGGGAGAAGCCACAACTATTTTTGCATCGGGTGGTGCATCAACCAGGAGTTTCTCTGCCACAATCAGAGGATTCTTCAATTCATGGAGCCTCCAGTTTTTTATCAATTTGCAGGTCTTTTCCGGCAAACTCTTTTTCCATGCAAACTCAACGGCAATTGAAACTGCAACTATACCCACGATTATGCCTGCAATAAATGTAACAATCTCCATGTTTCCAAAACAAATGTATATTATTAAGTTTTTTTATTTCTCCAGGCTAATTTGGGATGCACCAGGAAATGGCGAAAATTTATAAACCTTCTTCAAATTAATAAAGGGAGGCAAAAATGTTCATGAAAATTTTTCAGGGTATATGGGCATATGGTATTGTAATATTATTCATTACACTCGCAATAAATCCTGTAGCAATGGACCCAGGAATGAAAAATAATGTAGAAGTGGCATACAGGGGAGTGAGACTGAATATGGCAACAAACTATTTTCTGATGTTGAGACAGCCCATACTTTTCATGATGTGGATGGATTTTGTCTCCGTAGAATATCTCCAGTCGATAAATGTTAATGCTGTTTCTATGCTCCTTGGTTATGTGGTGAGTGGAAACGGCGATATCAATCCTCTTCCTTTTTCCTTTTCACTGGCAAAATATCATATAAAAAGATTTCATGATGCAGGAATGACAGTTTCCTTGAC
>CAZTWM010000079.1:0-5629 GCA_964617935.1 uncultured Thermoplasmatales archaeon
ATTGACGGCGGAGGAGCAGGCAAAACTCATAGAGATGACGATGGAGAAGGTGAATAACAAATTTTCGGGCATAGAGATGGAGAGTTATATGCCGGAGAAGCAGAATTTCTGGGAGAAGTTGCTGGGAAAGAGGAAGGCAAGGATGACCATAGTGGGACCGGCGGATAAAATAAAGACTGTTTACAGGGACAAAGAAATAATAAAGGCGGTCATAGTGGGGAAGAGATAAAATGCCACATCAATGCCTCAAATGTGGAAAGATATATGAAGATTCAAGATATGTTCTGGAGGGCTGTCCCGAATGCGGTGGAAAAGCATTTTATTACACAAAAAAACCGCTGGGAGAGAAGGAAAGGAAGAAGCTTCTAAAGGAGATTGAAAAGGAAGAAGCCCCAATAAAGGGAGAAAACATGGAGGAGATTCTTCAGGAGATAAAGAGAAGAAAGGAGGAGGCAATAAAGGAGGCGGAAAAGTTAAAGGAGAGGGTGGAAAGCATAAGTGTCAAGGAAGTGGGAGAGTATGAGATAAATGTGGGGCGGCTGGCGGAGGAGGGGGCAATAATAATTTACAAAGATGGGGCTTACTTCATATATCTACCATCTCTTTTTCAGGGAAAAAAATAATATATGCAATGTAATTCTCCACCCATGATTAGGGATATAGATATAACGCGTCTGATAGTGGAGGAGTTCAACAAAGAATTTCTGGATAACATTCAGATAGATGTTGCAATAGTGGGAGCAGGTCCTTCTGGCTTGACGGCAGCCCGCTATCTTGCAAAACAAGGCAAAAAGGTTGTGATATTCGAGCGAAAGATATCTCCAGGCGGCGGGATGTGGGGAGGTGGCATCGGCTACCCCATTATAGTAATAAAGCAGGGGCACGAGATACTGGAGGAAGTGGGGGTGAGATGTGTGAAGAATGGCGAATACTGGATTGCCAATTCTGTGGAGTCAGTTGCCAAGTTGCTTTCCTCCGCCATGGATGCAGGAGTTAAGGTTTTCAATGGGATGAGTGTCGAGGACGTTATGGTTAGAGATGGCAGGGTATGCGGTGTTGTTATAAACTGGAGTGCCATTCTTGCAGCAGGATTGCATATTGACCCTGTTTCCATAGAGGCAAAAGCGGTTATAGATGCAACAGGGCATGACTGCAACATTGTTAAAGTGGTGGAGAGGAAATATGGATTGAGCACTTCAACAGGAAAAATTGAGGGAGAGAAGGCAATGTGGGCAGATGAGGGAGAAAGAAAAACGGTGGAGAACACCGGCGAGGTGTTTCCCGGGTTATATGTTACAGGAATGGCAGCCAACGCCGTTCATGGCTCACCAAGAATGGGTCCCATATTCGGAGGAATGCTTCTCTCGGGCAAAAAAGTGGCGGAAATGGTGATGGAAAAACTGTGAGTTTTCATGTATGAAAAATTGTTCCGTCCTTCTACCCCCGTTATTCATTTTTTGGAAATTTCGCAAAATCAATCCTTCTTTATCTCTATCTTATCCTCCATATAAACTCGCATTCCATCGAAGGCGGCGATGGTTGGAACACCGCTCTGCTGTGTCACCCAGTTTGCCTCCTCGTTGGGATTCTGTAAAACCTTGAGACCCATGTGAGTAAGTATTGCTATCTCTGGCTTAACCCCCTTAACCAGCTGGGCTGCATCTTCTGTGGACATGTGAAAGGGTATTTTCCCATTTAGGGGACGGGTGAGGCATATTATTAAAATTCTCGCCCCCTTATGTGCCTCCACCAGTTCATCAAAAAACTGGGTATCGCTTGTGTAGGAAATTGCCCCCGATTCAAGATTCAATTTGAATCCTATGGTTGTTTCATCCGAGTGGAGAGCAGGGGTGATATTTAATTCATACCATTCCTTAAGCATGAATTTGTCTCCCGGCTTTGCCGCACTCACCCTATAGGGAAGCTTTTTGTGGTAAAAGGAGATGGGGCGATAATCATTTATTCCGTTTATAACGCTCTCACTTCCTATCACCATTCCTCTCTTATTTTTTCCTCCGAGGGTCATGGCTTCAATGAGAATCTCCGCATCTGTGTAATGATCAGGATGGGCGTGGGAAACAAAAATCACATCTGTTTGGGTGGGGTCAAGCCCCATGTCATACATTCTAACCAGTGCTCCCGGTCCGGGGTCAACATGCATCAGCAACCCTTTATCTGCTATGTATATGCCCCCCGTGGATCTCTTCTGAAATATGGTGGCAAATCTTCCACCACCTGTCCCTATAAATGTGATTTTTGCCATTTTCTAATATGTAATGCACTCTTGCCTATTATATTTTGGGAAATTTTAATGAAACTCCTTCGCAAATGGAAAAGTTCGTATCATTGATTTATGTGGCATTCTTTCCGCACCATAAAAATAAAAAGCATCGCTGCATAACAAATCGTGAAAGCGCTTGCTGAACATGAAGCAAAAAAACTGATTGCCAGATATGGAATAGAAGTGCCGAGATTTAAAGTAATTGAAAAGGAGAGTGACTTGAGGGAAATTGATATGAATTATCCAGTTGCCCTTAAAGTTTCATCCCCTCGCATACTCCACAAAACGGATGTGGGGGGCGTGATTTTGAATATTGCCAGCAAAGAAATGCTCCTCTCCTCCTTTCATTCCATGAGGGAGAAGTTTCCGGGAGAGAAGTTCATTGTTGAGGAGATGGAGAAAGGAGGTGTGGAAATCATAGCAGGCGTTATTGAAGACAATGCCTTCGGAAAATGCATAATGGTGGGGATGGGAGGCATATTTACGGAGATATACAGGGATGTGGCGTTCCGAATGCTTCCAATAGATGAAAAAGATGCGGAGGAAATGCTCAATGACCTTAAGGCGGGGAAAATTTTTCACGGTTACAGAATGAATCTGAAAAAGGATGCGGTGATAAACATACTGCTCAAAATGTCGAGGATGGCGGAGGAGATGAAAATAAAGCAGATGGATTTGAACCCCGTTATGGTTTCTGAAAGTGGAGCAAAGGCGGTGGATGCAAAAATAATAATGGAGGAATAAAAATGGAATTATTGGGTAATGGAAAGAAGGTTTTGCTTGGGAATGAGGCAATTGCAAGAGGAGCTTTAGAAGCCAACGTAGATGTAGCCACCACGTATCCAGGGACTCCTTCTTCGGAAATAGCAGATAGCCTTTCCGCCGTGGCAAGGGAGATGGGGGCAAAGGGAGAGACGCCATTCTACTTTCAGTATTCTGTAAATGAGAAGGTTGCTCTGGAATTTGCGGCAGCCGCCTCCCATTCTGGATTGAGGGCATTGACCTGCATGAAGCATGTTGGAATGAATGTGGCAAGCGATGCTTTAATGACTTACGCTTACGTAGGCTGCAAGGCGGGGCATGTTATTGTAACCGCCGACGACCCGAGCTGCCATTCCAGCCAGAACGAGCAGGATAACCGTTATTATGCAAGATTTGCCTCTCTGCCAATGCTTGAGCCGAGCAGTCCGCAGGAAGCAAAGGATATGACCATGGAAGCATTTGAAATATCTGAAAAACTTGAATTGCCGGTTTTGCTAAGAACAACAACAAGAATTTCCCATGCAAGAGGTGTGGTGGAATTAAAACCCCTCAAAATGGCATCAAAGAAGGGAAAATTTGAGAAGGGAGGGCTTACCGTTACAGTGCCTGAGGTGGCGAGGAAGCTACATCCTGTCCTGCTGGAGAAGATGGAAAGAGCGAGGGAAATATCGGAAGAGAGCAGGTTCAATTTCATCGAAGATTTTGGAGGAGAGGATGGAATAATAACATCTGGAGCAGCATACAATTATGCGAGGGAGGCAATAGATGACCTGGGCATTAAATGCAAAATCTTCAAGATTGGCATGAGTTTTCCACTGCCCGAGAAAAAACTGGTGGAATTCCTGAAAGGATGTAAACGTGTAATCATACTGGAGGAACTGGAGCCGATAATGGAGAGTGAAATAAGGGAGATTGCCCAGAAGAGGGGTATAGAGGTTAAAATATATGGCAAGGGATTTGGAAAACTGAGCAGGGAATATGAATACACGCCAGACATTGTTTACTCTGCCCTTGCCAAATTCTTCAATATCGAATGGGAGGAAAAAGAGGGCGGCAAAGAGGTGGCACCTCGCCCGCCCGTTTTGTGCCCTGGCTGTCCCCACAGGGCGACATACTATGCGGTAAAGAAGGTTGCCCCCAAGAATACCATATATCCCACAGACATAGGATGCTACACACTTGGCTTGCTCCCTCCATACAAAACGGCTGATTTCCTTTTATGCATGGGTTCCAGTATAGGCACAGGATGCGGATTTGCCCATTCAACGGAGCAGAAGGTGGTGGCATTCATAGGTGATTCAACCTTCTATCATGCTGGCTTGCCCGCCTTGGTTAATGCGGTGCATCACAATCACAATTTTGTTGTTGTAATACTGGATAATTCCACCACAGCCATGACGGGGCATCAGCCACATCCCGGAACATTGCTGGATGGGATGGGATATGAGGCAGTGCCAATGGACATAGAGAAGGTGGTGAGAGGTATAGGGGTAAAGCATGTGGAGGTGGTGGATCCAAGAAATTTAATGGAAACAATGGAAGCAGTAAGGAGAGCGATGAAATTCGAGGGGCTTGCCGTCATAATTTCAAGGGCTCCATGCATACTTCTGAAGAGTGAGAGGAAGAAGGAAAAGCCCATTTATGAAATAAATCAGGAAAAATGCAGGAAATGCGATGTTTGCATAACGAAATTTGCATGTCCTGCGTTCTATCATGATGAAAATGGAGATGTCAGAATAAATGAAGCTTTATGCACTGGATGCGGGGTCTGCCCGCAAATATGTCCCTTTGATGCAATAGAGGTGAAAAAATGAAGAAAAGTGTTGTCATCGCAGGTGTTGGGGGGCAGGGTGTAATAACTGCAGCCAACATACTTGCAAAAGCATCTCTCAAGGACGGACATAATGTCGTCACTTCAGAACTGCACGGCATGGCGCAGCGTGGGGGCAACGTGGAATGCAATGTGAGAATAGGGAATGTATATTCCCCAATGGTGGGGAAGGAAAGTGTGGATGCCATCCTTTCCTTTGAGCCACTGGAAGCATTGCGCAACCTTGATAAGGTGAGGAGGAATGGTGTGGTGATTACTGACATAAATCCGATAATTCCTCCTCTCATCTCTCTCGGGCTTGGAGAATATCCACCCTTAGAAAAAATTTTTGAGGAGATAGAAGGGCATTGCAGATTGATAAAGATAAATGCTGATGAACTGGCGAGGAAGGCAGGGAGCATTTTGACAAAAAACATAGTGATGCTGGGCGCATTTCATGCTATGGAGATATTTCCAATAAAGGAGGAGACATTACTGGATATAATAAAGGAGAGTTTCCATGAGAAATATGCAGAGATGAATGCAAGGGCATTTCAACTGGGAAAGGAGGCAATCTCAGACAGGAGATAGAGAGGAAAACAAACTTTTCCTCCTTTTTATTAATTTTTTCACAACTTTAAAATCACTGAGGATTTTCATCAGCACCTGGCACCATAAGCAAATTTTTCCAAGTTTATCAACTATTCCATATTTATTTGCTACTTGACTTTGCCATTTCAAGCTAATTATACTGCCATTGTATAATTTGCCAGTTG
>CAZTWM010000080.1:0-1999 GCA_964617935.1 uncultured Thermoplasmatales archaeon
GGAATAGTGATGGTGATAATAGCACTGATTGACTTTGTTATAGCATACGGACTATGGACAATGCAGTCATGGGCAAGAACCGTTGCCATAATATTCGCCATAATAGGATTGCTTGGATTTCCAATAGGAACAATAATATCCATAATAATACTCTGGTATCTCTTCAAACCAGAAATAAAGGAAGCATTCCATTAAACAGCAAAACTTTTCCCTTTTTCTATTATTTTATTGTTCATCGCTTGAGATAATAACAGGGAAAGCATACTCCATTGCTGCAAATTTTTAGCAGAATATAATTCATGAAAAATTTTAAGGAAAAAATTTACCATTTCAATTTCTTTCCCACAACATTAATATTATATTATTGCATTACAATGCCGTATGTATGAAATAAGATTTCATGGTAGAGGTGGACAGGGCGGAAGGATGGCAGCCGAGGCTTATGCTCTGGCAGCCTTCCTTGAGGGAAACTATGCTGTGAGTTTCCCATTTTTTGGCGCGGAGAGGAGAGGCGCCCCCGTAAGGGCATTCACAAGGGTTGATAAGGAGAAGATAAGGATAAAAACACAGATTTACGAACCCGATTATGTGGTGGTTCTTGACGAGACACTCATAGAAACAGAAGATGTGCTGGAGGGGCTGAAGGAAAATGGAATGGTGATAATCAACACTGCCAAGAAGCCGGAGGAAGTGCAATTGTCAAAGCCAGTAAGATGTGCCACGGTGGATGCCACATCCATAGCGCTTGATGTTCTTGGCAGAGCGATAACAAATACTGCCATCCTGGGGGCAATAGCAAAGGCGACTGGAGAGGTGAGCATCGAATCCATAGAAAAGGCGATTATTGAAAAATTCGGGGCACGTTTGGGCGAAGAGGCAGGAAAAAAGAACGCGGAGGCGGCAAGGATTGCATATGAGAAGACGTTAATAGGCACATCCCAGGGAGGGAAGGCATTTGTTCCAAGAAAAAGATGGCTGCCCGATGTTAATGAACTGCCTTTAGGAGGGGCAATAGGAACTCTGCAGACAGACGCTGGCTTGGTGGGAATTGGCTCCTTCATTGAGAACAAAACGGGAGACTGGCGAAATTTCATGCCGACAATAGATAAAGAAAAATGCATAGGATGCAAGATATGCTGGTTTTACTGTCCCGAGGGATGCATAAGCATGGTGGATGGTAAGGCAATCGTAGATTATGATTACTGCAAGGGATGTGGAATATGCGCCAATGAATGTCCTGTTAAAGCCATAGAAATGAAAAGGGAGGTGAGGGTATGATTCAGAAAATAGATGCGAAGAAGATGGTTGTAACAGGCGATTATGCCGCCGCCTATGGAGCATTGCTCTGCGATGTTGATGTTGTTGCCGCTTATCCCATAACGCCTCAAACCATAATAGTGGAGGAATTTTCCACCTTCGTAAATGACGGCATAACAGATGCGGAATTCATAATGGTGGAGTCAGAACACTCTGCCATGTCCGCCTGTATAGCAGCACAGGCGGCGGGAGCGAGAACCTTTACAGCAACATCCTCGCAGGGCCTTGCTTTAATGCATGAGATGCTTTCCGTTGCCTCTGCTCTTCGCCTTCCCATAGTGATGCCCGTCGTCAACAGAACGGTGGCTGCTCCCATAGGAATATGGTGCGAGTATAATGATACAATGCCGCAGCGCGATTCCGGCTGGCTGCAGATGTCGTGCGAGGACAACCAGGAGGTGCTGGACATGATAATAATGGCTTACAAGATGGGAGAGCATAAGGATGTTTTGCTTCCAGTAATGCCTGCACTGGATGCTTTCATTCTAAGCCATACCGTTGAGCCAGTGGATGCACCTTCAAGCGATGAAGTTCTGGATTTCATTTCTCATTACAAACCACATGCAGTTCTTGATCCAGACAATCCGATGGCCATAGGAACATTTACCCCGCCAGAGTACATTCAGGAGTTGAGATATCAGCATAACGTTGCCATGAACAACGCCAGAAAGGTCATAAAAGA
>CAZTWM010000080.1:2099-5595 GCA_964617935.1 uncultured Thermoplasmatales archaeon
GGAAGAGATGTTGTCAAAGGAGATGTGGAAAAGATGTTTGAGATATTGTTGAAAGCAAAGGAAGGAGAGGCTAAAGAAGAAATTTACTGGATTAACACCAGGGGGGTGAGCATATGAATATAAAGGATCTGCCGGAGGATGAAAATTACTTCACGCCAGGCCATACAGCATGTGCGGGATGTGCAGCGCCCATTATAGTGAGAAACATGATGAAGATATTCGGCAAGGATACGATAGTATACACGCCTGCCAACTGTCTGCTTGTTTTTGGGGGAACCTACCCATATCTTTCCTGGAAGGTGCCCTATCTCCATGAAGCATTTGAGAACACTGGCTCATGCATTGCAGGTGTTTCAAGAGCATACAGGAAGAAGGGGAAAAAGGTGACGGTCGTGGGATTTGCAGGAGATGGAGGAACCTATGATATAGGAATACAGGCGTTGTCAGGAGCGGCTGAAAGAAATGAAGATGCCATTTATGTCTGCTATGACAATGAGGCATACATGAATACGGGCATCCAGAGAAGCGGCTCCACTCCTTATGGGGCAAGCACAACAACAACGCCTGCTGGCAAAAAAATACATGGGAAACTTGAGCACAAAAAGGATATGGCGGAGATAATGAGAGCCCATGAAATACCCTATGTTGCCACAATGAGCATAGCCCATCCAAAGGATTTTCTGGAAAAGACAAAAAAGGCAAAGGAGATGGAGGGATTCCGCTATCTGCATGTGCTCTCGCCATGCCCCACAGGATGGAGGGCGGACCCTGCCAAAACAGTGGAACTGGCAAGAAAGGCGGTGGATTCAGGGATGTGGACTCTTTATGAGGCAGAATACGGAGAGATAACCAACATTTACAAGCCAAAGAAAAAGATACCCGTGGAGGAATATCTGAAGGGACAGGGAAGATTCCGCCATTTCACGCCGGAAATGATAGAGGAACTCCAGAAATGGGTTGACCACAAGTGGGAGCGCCTGTATGGCGAGAAACCCTAATCTTTTCCCTTAATTTTTTTATTTTTCATCCATCCACCAGTTTATTATGGTGATGCAATGGCTGCTAAGATATGATTTCCTGCCAATTGAAACTGCCTTTGCCCCATATTTATAAAGCATATTCTTTTCCTCTTCTTCCATATCCACATAATCCCCCAGAAAAAAGAAGGGCTCATCTTTTATTTCCACATTTTCGATATCTTCGCCTTCTTCATCCAGCAAATAAAACTCCTTATCCTTATTTTCTTCCAGCAACTGCTCAAAATTTTTTCTGCTGACAAATATGCCAGGTGTGCTTTCTATTTCCATGCCTTCCTTCAGCCTTTCCAGTGCTTTTTTTATAAAGATGGCAATATTCCTTTCATCAGGCGAAACCTTCCTGAGTTTATCGCCCTCAATTCTTATGTAAACAGGAGGTGATGGTTCTCCATGAAGTATGGTATGAAAAACCACATCCCTCCTTATATCATGGGAGAGCCAGAAGGCAGCATTGATGCATCTTGCCACCACATCCATTCTGCCTGAGGAGCCTGGCAAATCCTTCAGGTTTATTTCTGGCGATGTCTTTGCATGAGATTTCAAATAAAAATGTCTAAAGGTAGTCATCTATGTTCAATTTCATGGGCAATTCTGGTTTTCGGAAATTTTCCTTCTCCTTACCCCATGGTATGGTAAGATCAAACCCTATCTTTGTTGTTTCCCTTGTTATTGGATCTGCTGATGGGTCAAGAGAAGAGCCTTTCTCATGCTTTATTATCATGTCCCTATCTCCCTGGAAACGGGTTGCCATTGCCCACTCTATTTCATGCGGATTGTGCACATCTATATCATCGTCCACCACGAAAACATGCTTCATTGATTTATGGCCACGGAAGGCAGCCTCTATGGCTTTTCTCCCATCATCCGCAGCATGCTTCTTGATACTCACCACCCCATGCAGCCAGGAGCACCCGCCTGGTGTTATATAGACATCCTTAACATCACATACTTTGCCCACTTCATAAAATATCGTTGGTTCCTTCGGTGTCCCCATCAGTGTTTTATGTTCCAGTCCCCCTGGAAGGAGGGCGTGATAGATGGCATTCTCCTTTGCATATATTCTTTTTATTTTGGCAATCCTCTGTTTCCTGACAATGTCAAAGGTTTCTGTTAAATCCAGAAAAGGACCTTCATCATGCATCTCATCGGTGATTTCGGCAATCATGATTATCTCTGCTTCAGGTAATACATGCCCATCTATTTCTATTAAAGGGGTTGGATAAAGGGCATTTGCTATTGCCAGTTCATTCACTTCTGGAGGCATTGAAACAGCAGATGCTATGGAAACAGAAACGGGATTGCCAATGCAGATGGCAAATTCCTTGTTCCCCCTCTCAATATACTTATGAAAATCTCTTGGAAGAATTCTCATCACAACCCTGTTTTCATTTACAACCATCATGCGATGATAGGAGGCATTGATTCCATATTCCTCATCCTTTGCCACAATTACAGCAGAGGATATATACTTTCCACCATCTTGGGGATAGTGCAGGAGGATTGGTATGTCATCCAAACTGCTAAGAACTTTATATCCCTCTCCTTCCTTTACCTCTGGCTCTACGGGATTATCTATGGCATAAAGCATTTTATTTATTAACTCCTCTGGCTTTATACCAAGCCCTTCAGCCACCAGATTTCTGGTGCTCAGCACATTCGCCGCCACAGGCATATCATAGCCGTGAATATTTTCAAAAAGGAGAGGTTTCCCATCCAGCATCTTCATTAGAGTGGCAATTTCATATTCAGTGCTTACCTCTTTTTTTATTCGCACCAGCAGCCCCTTCTTATCCAGGTGGTCTATAAAATCCCTGAATTTCATGAATTGATATATACTGTTACTTTTAATTTTTATCTATCACCCTCCACGGGACTGTCAACTTAACACCTCCAGATTGTAAAGACAAGCCCAAGCCACACTCCACCGTTTAACGCTTTCCAGTGAGGAGTTAACTGGAAAGCGTTTCCAGAATCTTTTAACTCTTGCCTTGAATAAACTATACCACCCTTCTATGGCATTTCTTTCTCCAAATGTTTCATGCTTGTATTTCAATCCCAGTCTCTGCAATGCCCATCTATACCATGGCCCTTTATCAACCAGTATCAACGGTTTATTTTCACATGTATCTAATACTCTCCTGAGAAAATAATAGGCATCAAAGGATGTTCTTGTGGTGGAAACATGAACTGCAAGAATGGTTCCCTCATCAACATCTATTGCATTCCATACATAAATCTGCTCATTTTCCAGTTTAACTTTTGTTTCATCTATGGCAACTACTCTTCTTCTCTTCTTTTTCACAATAAACAAATCCTTGCATTTATGATACCATTTTCTTACTGCCTCATATGAAAATATTTCAAAATCTCTCAGAATTTTGCTGGTTTTTCTGTAGGATAATCCGGCAAAGTATAGAAGAATAGCCAGTGCCTTTATTTTCCAATCTTTTCTTTTCCTC
>CAZTWM010000081.1:0-5588 GCA_964617935.1 uncultured Thermoplasmatales archaeon
TGGTAATGCATTTTCTCAACGTTTCCTAATATATCAACCCCATACCATCTCAACTCATTTTTACCTTCATAATTCATTTTTACAAGAACGGAAATAACTCCCTCTGTCGCATTCCTATCACCCCACCAATTATCCCTTATATTTTCACTATCCACCAACGTATCTGTAGAATTATCCCCGTCACTATCCCACCATATCTCATAATGCACTTTTTTTACACCTACTGAACAATTACCTTGATCAGTAGAATTAAGCCATATATCTACCAAGGGCGTAATATTGTATTTATCTTCGCTTTTCACTTCTTTTACAGTATTTGGAGGTAAAACATCTACTCTAACATACTCTGTATTTTTATCTCTTCTTTCCAAACACCAAAAGGTATCTAAGTGCCCTGTTTCCCGCCCCCAATCATAAAAAAAGATATTAGGATAACCATCTCCATCCACATCAGCAACAGAAGGGGATGTATGTATTTTTCCATCTGTTGAAAATTTATCCACCAAACTACCTTTTCCATCTATATCATATAGGCTAAAGTCATTGGATCCAATAAATATATCGAGATTTTTTCCTTTTTCTTGATAAAAACCATTTCTGAAAGCATTTTTTCTAAACATTGGCCACTCTTGAGCATATTGTTTTTTTGTTTCATTTACCAGCGCTGGCGAAGAATACACTTCCCAGTTTACATTATACTTCCACAAAAGGTTGCCTGTGGCGTTCAAACAATATACATAATGATCGTTTGAACCAAATATTATTTCATATTCATAATCACCGTTTACATCCCCTATAGAAGGAGAAGAATATATTGCACCATCAGTTGTAAAATTCCATTTTTCTTCTCCTTTATCTCCATCCCAGTTGAGACAATAAAGTTTTTTATCATTTGAACCAAATATTATTTCTGATATATTGTCTCCGTCAATGTCAGCAAGGGCGGCAGAAGAATATATTGCACCATCAGTTGTAAAATTCCACTCCTCCCTACCATCAGAAGCATTGAGAATATATAGAGTTCCACTTAAATCTCCTACCACCACTTCTAACCATCCATCCTGGTCAACATCACCTATGGCAGGAGTTGCAATAACGTTGCCAGACGTATTAAATATCCATACAACATCCCAGTCTATACCTTCATCTCCCATCTCTCTCGGGTAACTTGGAAAATAGCTGGGGGTAATTGAAATGCCTTCGTCCAATTCATCGCTATTATCGCCATCAAAACACCAAACTCCTTTATAAGGATTATTTCCTATTATTATTTCCTTTCCCCCCACACTGGAATTCACGTCAGCAACTGCAGGAGAAGAATGCCATACATAACTCCCTCCCCTTACTGGACCATCTCTGACCGCAGGAAATGTCCATTCAAAATGCCCATCTTTTATTACCTCAACCAGCCATCCACTAGTTGTTCCTGCTATCACCTCTTTTTTTCCATCTCCATCTAAATCTGCGCAAACAGGGGAACTACGAGATTCATCAGTCTGGGTATCCAAAGCATAAATTACATCTCCAGATGCGTTAAAACACCTCCATATACCATTGGCAGTATCATTTATTTCTGGGTAAAAATTTGTAACCTCATCGCTTCCAGTAAAAATTTCCAAATCATCGTCACTATTCAAATTACATACCAGAGGAGATGAACCAAACCTGCAATTATCGGGTGTATGAGACACAACGGGTTGAAAATCATAATTCCATTCTTCCTCTAAGTAACCGCCGTGAGTTTCAATATTTCCCATCCAATCACCAGAATAATAAATAATTTTATGTAAACATTCCTCGTTTATTGTAAAATTTACATTTATTTTTTTAGGCTCTGGGTTTGAATCTAAAGGGCTATTATCAAAAACATTTACGCTATCTATTAATGTATCAACATTATTGTTATTATCACTGTCCCACCATATTTCATAATGCAAATATTTTACTCCCGAAAGATCATCTGTAGCATTAAACCATATAAGCGTTTGATTGGTAACCCATTTCTCACCGTCTTTCTCATAAAATGGTCCTGTAAAATTTATCTCTGTAACAGGAGGAGTGTTATCAAAAGTTGGGCCACCGCTCACATGAATATGAAACAATGCAACAGCCATTAAAATGAAAATTATTGCTGCTTCAGTAATATGAGCCTTTTTCATAAAACACTAATATTTATTTGCTTTTAAAATTTGCTGGATAAAATTGTGCTCCCTGACAAGGTTATTTTTCAGTGACATATAAAAATTACTCTGAATCAAAATCTTATTCCTTACACTCTATTAATACAAATGGAGAGGGCATTGAGGTAGGTAAAAAATGCAATAAAATTTAAAATATTCATTTTCATTATATCTATGGCATGAGGAAAGTTTATTTCCTTATAGCAATCACTGGAATATTTTTTCTTTACTCCATTTCCTTCTTTTATCAACCTGAAAAAATTTCTCTAAAGGAAATATGGAAATACGATGGAAAGGAAGTTATTGTGGAAGGGGAAATAAAAAATATAATGGGAGAAATTATGGAAATAAGTGATGGAAATGCCACAGCCAAGATATACTGGGAGAAGAATAAAAATCTGGAATACGGAGACTTTATAAGAGCTGAGGGAAAGGTGGGGGAATATGGAAATGACTTTGCCGTATATGCCAAAAAGGTTAGAATTATTAAAAAATGGGATGTGAATTGCACATCTCTCCCATATCTCGCAGAAAACTATGAAAAATTTGTGGGAAAAAATGTGAATGTAAGCGGATATATCTATTCAAAATCCAATGGTTATTTCTACCTCACAGATCAATATGTAAATTATAAAATAAAAGTTTATTGTAATCACACCATCCCCTTTAATAAATACGACAGGGTTTATGTGAAGGCATTGATGCTTTACGATTCACATCGCCTCACTTTTTATCTCAAAATATGCAGGAATTCCCATGGAGTGATGCCCTATGAATGACCTTCTTATGGTTCTGGCATTTTCGGCTGCAGGCTCCCTCACAGGGGCGTTAACTGGATTGATTCCTGGCTTGCACACCAACAATATAGCCCTTCTTCTTTTGTTATTAGCCTCTTCTTTTAAGAATGCCGGGCTTTACCTTGCCCTCTTTATTGTTTCTGCAGCCATTTCCCATACATTCCATGATATAATCCCCTCCACATTTATAGGAGCACCGGAAGAAGATACTGCCCTCATGGTTCTCCCCGCCCATTCAATGGTGATAAAGGGGGAAGGATATCGAGCAATTTCCATCTCTGCATTTTCAAGCCTTGCCTCCATTATTTTATGTTTCATACTCCTTATTCCCTTCTGTTTTTTCATGGGGCAACCCCTCAATCTCTATGACATTCTGGATAAAAATATGCCATGGATATTACTCTGCATTTCCCTCATCCTCATATTCACCAGCAAAAAAATACTGAATGCCCTCTTCATCTTCCTTCTTTCCGGAATTTTTGGCTTGGTAGCACTCAACCTTCCCACCTCTTTCATCATGGCTTCCTCGCCCTTATTTCCAGCGCTCGCCGGGCTTTTCGGCGCCCCCGCCCTCCTGACAGCAAGAAAGGGGAATGTGCCTCCGCAGAATATTGAAGAAAGGAAAGTAAAAATAAGGAAAAGGGACGTGGGGAGCGGCGTGGCAGCAGGCGGGCTTGTTTCCATTTTGCCAGGAGTAAGTTCGGCGGTGGCAGCCACCCTCGCCATGGCGGTAACCAAAAGCAGGAAAGAAGAAGATGTCATCTCCATGCTATCCGCCACCAATACAGCCACAAACTTTTTTGTCCTCCTCGCCCTCTTCGTTCTTCTCAAAACAAGAAGCGGATTTGCAATTGCTATAAAAAAGATGGTGGAAATAGAAGAATGGAATGGTATGCCCACACATCCCTTCAATTTATTTTTGATTGCCATCATTATATCTGCGATAATATCATACTATCTGACAAAGTTCATAGGAAGGGTGGTTGCAAAAAATATATCACAAATATCCTATGAGATGCTTGTAAGGGTTTCTCTTTCCATAATTCTTGTAATGGTATTTCTATTTACAGGGTTTATGGGATTATTTATATTTACTGTTGCAACATCCATAGGAATGATATGCATTGAAATGAAAGTGAGACGTAGTTTATGCATGGGTTTTCTTTTGTTTCCCCTTCTTATCAATTATTTTTTATAAAGAAAATAAATATGCCAGTGATTAATCCTTCATTTTCAAAAATTTCTTTGCATCATCCATAAATTCATCTACATCCACTCCTTTTTCTTTAGCAACAACCATTGCCGCTATCTCCGCATAAACACCCAGTTTTTCCGCCTTTTTCTCTATTTCATTTTTCAAACCCTTCTCTCCAATCTTTTTTTCCCTCATTATTTTTCCCAATATCCTGGGAAGCAATTCTTTTTCCATTTCCTGCAAACTTTTACTATCAAATTTAAAACCCAATGGAATATCTTCTTCCCTGAAATCGAAGGCGGGGGTTATCTCATCCCCTTTCTTTATCAAAAGATTCTGTTCTATTGCATGCTCTATTATTTTTAACCCCTCGCCTGGCGTAAGCCACCCCAGTTGAAAGGCGAGGGTCATGTAAAAATCCTTTTCTTTCATGCTCTCCTTTCCAGCCCTCTGAAACACAAATGCGATGAGTTTTTTTATCTCTTCCATTATTTTAACCTCCTTATCATCCAATCACCCGTGTAAATCTTCCATGTTTCCACATCATTTTTTATTTCCTCCCCCTCAGTTATAACCCCATGAAAGCCATATTTCTTTACAATATTAATCGCATTTTTCCTCTCATCGGCTCCAATAAATATATGAATATTTTTCATGTCACACATATCTTTTATTTCTTTGAGAGGCTCTTCTCCCATATTCCATATACTTATGTTTTCAAAACCATATATGATGAGGTCCATGACATCTTCCACATTTCTGGGAAGAGAATCTATCCATATATTGGCAGAGAGTCTTTTATACATCTCTAAGTTCGGAGAATTTCTGCGATACCCATCAACATCAATTACATATACCATTCCATACTCTTTTCCAATTTTTTCCAAAAAATCCATTGCCTCCTTTCCTTTGTATATAACGTCTCTTCTTTTGACTTTTCTTCCCTTTACCTTCACCACAGGGTATTCTTCCACATTCAATAAAGGCATATTACATTAAAAATTTTGAGGAACTATTGAGACATCAATTTAAGCAACCATAATAAAAGAAAGGTTCTTAACTTTCCTTCAAAGTGGTCAGTTCCAAAATATTTAACGGCATCAGGATATATCTGATTGGTCTCATGCAAAAATTTGAGATATGCATCATATGGTTCAATTTTTCCTTCCATTACTCCATCCACAATTTCCTTTCTCAATTTCCTGAATTCCTCCATTTTCCCATCATCTTTTAATTCTTCATTCGCCTTTCTTATCATATCTCTTAATTCATCAATTTCATTCATAAATTTCATCTTTTGGAATATTTTAATATTTTCTACGTTCATCAAAAATTATTAAACCAATTTTTGCATATACTTGCATGAGATTGAAAAGAATTATTGTTATTGGAATTGCATTTATATTGCTGCCAATA
>CAZTWM010000082.1:0-5546 GCA_964617935.1 uncultured Thermoplasmatales archaeon
AAAATGTGGAGTTGAAGGGAGGAGATGTATTATTCGTTCGTGGTTCAAAAGAAGGAATGGAACATTTCATAAAACTGGCAGAGGGAGAGGAAAAAGAAATTTAGTTTCATTAAACTCAACCTTAAAATATTTGATTATGATATGTGAATGTTATGAAAACAGAAAGGGGGAAAAGAAAAACAGATCTCAAAAAGGAACTGGGATTGATTGATGTTTTTTGTATAGCTTCAGGGGCGATGATTAGCTCCGGATTATTTATTCTCCCTGGATTGGCTTATGCCAAAACAGGTCCTGCTGTAGTTGTTGCATATTTCGTCGCCAGCCTTTTAGCCATCCCTGCCATGCTTTCCAAAGCAGAACTTGCCACAGCCATGCCAAAGGCAGGAGGAACCTATTTTTATATAGACAGAAGCATGGGTCCTGCTATGGGAACAGTTGGCGGATTTGCTGCATGGTTTTCCCTGGCTTTTAAAAGCGCCTTTGCATTGCTGGGAATAGGTGCCTTTGCTTTATTGCTCAATCCCGGACTTACAGAAATACAGATAAAGCTTGTTGCTGTTGCATTCTGCATAATTTTCACCATCGTTAATCTTATGGGTGTTAAGCATACTGGAAAGATTCAGATAATTCTGGTTGCGGGTCTGCTGGTTTTGCTTGCCTTTTATATAATTGTTGGAGTTTTTCATGTCGAACTATCAAGATTCACTCCTTTTGCACCTTTTGGAGTTAGCTCTATTTTTGCCACAGCAGGTTTTGTTTTTATCTCCTATGGAGGATTGACAAAAGTTTGTAGCGTTGCCGAAGAATGTAAAGACCCTGGCCGAACTCTCCCGCTGGGAATGTTTCTTGCTTGGCTCGTTGTTTCTGTGTTATATGCGATGGTTATCTTTGTGACAGTGGGTCTGGTGAAATCAGATCAATTGCAGAACTCTCTCACACCAATTTCTCTTGGAGCGGGAGTTTTTATGGGGAATATAGGCGTTGCAATAATGGCAATAGCCGCAATCTTAGCCTTTGTTTCCACAGCCAACGCTGGGCTGCTGGCAGCATCCCGCAACCCCATGGCTATGGGCAAGGATGATTTACTACCTCGTATTTTTGCAAAGGTTTCAAAATATGGCACACCTGAGTTTCCTATAATTCTTACCTCTGCCTTGATGATTTTCATAATTTTATTTCTTGATCTTGAAGGGCTCGTTAAAACAGCTTCAGCCATACAACTTATCCTGTTCATGTTTGTTATGATATCTGTTATTATTATGAGGGAAAGCAAAATAAGGCATTATCAACCCAAATTTCGCAGCCCTCTCTACCCATGGGTTCATATAGCAGGGATTATTGGATATGGATTTATATTATTTGAAATGGGAACCATTCCTCTCATCACAATAGGTATTTTCATTGTTTTTGGATTCGGCTGGTATATTGTTTATGCTCGACCTAAGATAAAAAGGGAATATGCACTTCTCCATGTCATAGAAAGAATAACTGGCATTGATTCAACTGGCTATCTGATGGATGAGGAGTTGAGGGAGATATTGATAGAAAGAGATGATATCACTGAGAAGAGATTTGAGGATATAATAAAAAAATGTCTCATATTGGACCTTGAAAAAATGTTATCACCCGATGAGTTCACAAAACTTCTCGCCCACAAACTGGCTAAGGAGATAGATGCAGATGAAGAAGAATTGTATAAATCATTCATGGAGAGAGAAAAGGACTCCAGCATAGTCGTATATCCCGGCATAGCCGTTCTCTCGCTCATCATAAAAGGGAGGAATAAGTTTGATATCATTTTGGTAAGAAGTAAAAAAGGCATTATCTTTTCTGATGATATTCCACCAGTGCATGCTTTATTCGTTGTTGTCTCCTCACCTGATCAGCAGAGTTTTTATCTCCATTCTCTCATGTGGATGGTTCAAATTTCAGAACAAGAGGATTTCGAAAGGAGGTGGCTGGATGCAAAAGACAGCAGTGAATTACGAAACATTATTTTGTCATTATGGAAAAGTTGAAAAGAGGAAATTTTCTGTGGTGATGGAAAAGAAAAAGATTTAACAGATTCCCTTATTCCCTTTTGATGAGACATAGATTTGCCAGAAATTTACTCGGTGAAATTCTCACAGCAAGCAGAATGATAAAAATTGCTTTAATCATACCCTTCATTGTTTTACTGTTTGATGTGGAAATTTTTTATTATTCCTGGACAAATCAGGAAAAAACCATTCTGATTGCATCTGGCTTTGTCCTTTTCCTTTCGGTTCTGGAAATCTTTGCCGTCATAAAAGAAATCCATGAACATATAGCAAAGGCAAGAAGATTGAATATTCTGGAGAAAAAACTCGAGAAAATAGCAAAGGAAATAGAAAGACCAAATGTTAGGAAAATAATTAATAAATTTATGGCAAAGTATCCAGGAGAGTATACAGTGAATGAGGTGTATCACGCCGCCTGTATCCTGATGGATAATTTAAAGAAAAAGTGAGTAAAACCTTTCTATTATATGGCGAAGTGTTATCTCTCCTATTATCCTCCCGTTCTCAATAACAGGCAGGCGGCGGACATTATGTTTCTTTATTTTATCCAGAACATTTCTGATTTTTTCTTCCTTTGTGCAGTAAATTAGGTCCTTTGTTGCAATGTCTCCTGCAGTCATATTTTCATTAAATTTTTCAAATAAATGTAGAGCATCATGTTCCGTTATGACTCCCACTATCTTCATATTCTCCATACTTTCCACCACCCACACATAGCACCTTGAGATTATTACAATAAGAACCATTTTTATGTCAGCATTTTTTTCAATTAGTGGGATATCCCATGTAAGGGAATTCATAACTTCCTCAACCCTTAAATTATAGAATTTCTCCATAAACTTGTATGGGCAAGGAGTTTAAAAATTTACACAGCCACTTCCCCCTTCCCCATACAGAAGGGGCATATTTTCTCCACATAGGGTGTTTTATCAGATGGTTTCAACTTTTCCGAATGAATGTGCAATGGATTGATTATGTAACCTTTCCCATGACATATGGGGCATATTTTCTTTTCCACAGAGTAATATGGAAAGAAGGTTTAAAATGTTTTCTTGTGGGTTTTTACATTACTCAACATTTCCAAAAAATATTTGTGAACTCTTGTATCATCTGCAAGTTCGGGATGGAATGAGAGAGCAAGGAGGTTATCCTGACGGGCGGCGACAATGAAATCATCCAGTTTTGCCAGTATTTCCACATTCTCTCCTGCCTTTATTATTGCTGGCGCCCTTATGAAAACAGCATTAAATTCTCCTATATCCTTCAATTTAAGAATGGTCTGAAAACTTTCCCTCTGCCTTCCAAATGCATTCCTTCTTACCCATATATCCATCAATCTCAGTAATTTGGTTTTTGTTTTCTCAATCTGTTCATCTCCATGTTTTGCCATCAATATGCTTCCCGCACATGTTCCCATAATTGGTTTTCCATCCATGGCTGCTTTTTTTATTTCCCTGTCTATACCGCTTTTATAAATCAGTTTGCTTATGGTTGTGCTTTCTCCTCCTGGAAGAATTATGCCATCACTTTTACTTACCTCTTCAGAATGTATGGCTTCAACCACCTCGCCCTCTATTCCCATTTCATCCATTGCTCTTCTGCATACTTCAACGTGTTCACTCACATCTCCCTGCACAGCAATAATGGCAATCCTCATAATCCTCTTATCTGCAGTTTTTCCTCCAGTTTATCTATTTCCTGCCCCTTCATTGGCTCTCCCAGTCCTTTGGAAGCCTCTGCCACAATTTCAGCATTCTTCCAGTTCTCCACCGCCTCCACTATCGCCCTTGCATACTCTGGAGGGTTGGAAGATTTGAATATTCCGGAGCCAACAAAAACGCCATCGGCGCCCAAAAACATCATAAAAGCTGCATCTGCAGGTGTTGCTATTCCTCCAGCAGCAAAGTTTACCACAGGAAGGCGACCCATTCTTTTAACATCCTTCAAAACCTCATAGATTCCTTTAATTATCTCCTCCATGGTATATTTTCCAAAAAGGGGGTTATCGCCCGTTTTAACACCTTCTTCTCCCACCTTTTCTGCCAGCCTTCTATAGGGCAATGAATATTTTTCAGCAAGGTTATGCATCTCCCCATCATCCATTTCCTTCACCCTTTCAATTGCGAAATTCATGAGGCGCATATGTCTTACAGCTTCCACCACATTCCCCGTTCCCGCCTCTCCCTTTGTTCTTATCATCGCCGCCCCTTCCCATATGCGGCGGCATGCCTCTCCCAGACTCCTTGCCCCACATACAAATGGCACCATAAAGTCTCTCTTGTCTATGTGGAAGAAAACATCTGCGGGGGTTAAAACCTCGCTCTCATCCACCATATCCACACCCAGTGATTCCAGAGCCCTTGCTTCGAGAATGTGACCTATTCTGCACTTAGCCATAACAGGAATGGTGACAGTATTCATTATCTCCTCTATTTTTTTTGGGTCCGCCATTCTGGCAACTCCTCCACTCGCCCTTATATCTGCAGGAACCTTATGCAATGCCATCACCGCCACCGCTCCAGCATTTTCAGCCACCTTTGCCTGTTCAGCATTGGTAACGTCCATGATTACTCCGCCCTTCTGCATTTTGGCAAAGCCTCTCTTGATTAAATCTGTTCCAAATCTCAACTTTTCAATATCCATGTGTCTCATATATGTGGGGATATATAAATCCTTTTTCGAGGATGATATAGAGGGGCTAAGCAAACTTTAAATACATCTCCTCCTTGAGTGGATTATGAGGATAAAAAATATGGAAATAAGAAGCATAGAAGCAAAAAGATTTGCAAAGGATTTATCCAAGCCCATGAATATAAGAATAGATCATAACAGCAGTGTGGTGGGTTTTTCATATGTTTCAGGAAATGAGGCAAATGTGGAATTTGAATATATAACAAGTTACGGTGCCATTGGAATAATAAAATTTGAAGGCGATTTTGTTTTTGAAGATGAAGGTGCAAAGGAAATGGCGGAGAGATGGCAGAGCAAAAGGAACATGCCCAATGAGGTTGCTTCGCAGATACACACAGCCATAATGCATTATTGTTTGCCCCAGGCGGTAATGCTGGCAAGAGAACTTAAATTACCTCCTCCAATACCTCTCCCCCAGATAAAATTTGAAAAGGAAAAGGGTAAGGGAGTGAAGAGATTTGGTCCGGAAGTTGCATAAAATATTTTAACGCATCTTCAATTCTCCTTTCAAATGGACGCCAAAAGTTATCCAGAGATGGAAAAAGAGATTCTAAGATACTGGGAAGAAAATAGCATTTTTGAGAAGAGTGTGGAGAGGAGGAAGGGGGCAAAGAGATTTGTTTTCCTCGAAGGTCCCCCAACAGCCAATGGTTTACCACATCCAGGGCATGTTTTAACCAGGACAATGAAAGACGTTGTTTTACGTTACAAGAGCATGAATGGCTATTATGTGGAGAGAAAGGCGGGATGGGATACCCATGGATTGCCCGTTGAAATTGAAGTGGAAAAACTGCTTGGACTGAAAAACAAGCAGGA
>CAZTWM010000083.1:0-5515 GCA_964617935.1 uncultured Thermoplasmatales archaeon
AGGGAGCTCTACAACAACGGACTAAAAATAAGGTGCGCATTCTGCGGCGAACCGCTTACCTGGAAAATAAAGGGCAATGGCGGCGGGTCTTCCGGCTCTTTTTCTCCCCCTCATGCCTCCCCCGCCGCCGCCCATCCCCTCCGGGAGGTGGAAAATGACGGATAACTGGAGTTTGAAAGGAAAGGAATCGTATGTATATATGGATGATTTGCAGGGATTTGATGAAACATCAGACGAGGAATTAGAGGAGATTGGTGTGAAAACAATATACTTTAGACAAGACATCGAAACCCTCCGCCAGAAACTCATAGAGGATGTGCAAGGACTTTGTGATGACAGAATAGGAAAAGCCATCACAAGCATAATAAACCGCCGTTTTGGAGTGGAGGAGGAGAACCATGCCACTCAGTAGCCGCTACCACATTTCCCATCACATCCGCCAGACATCCCTCCTCGCCTTCCAGGACGAAATCCCCCGCCTTGGCAAACGCCAGTATGAAGTGCTGAAAGCAATCCGTGACTGCAACCGGCACCGCATCTTCCCGACCGACCGCGAGATAGCCCGTCTCCTCGGCTATGCTGACCCGAACCGGGTTCGCCCCCGCCGTCATGAACTCATGGAATACGGGCTCATAGAGGAGGCGGGCAAGAAAATATGTCCCATCAGCGGCAAACTCGCCATCGCATGGAAAATCTCTCCCCGCATCCTGGAGAAGATTGACTTGATAATCAGAATGAGGGAGGAGGTGAGAGAATAAAAACGATAGATGTGGTTGATGGGGTTATCAAAATACCAGAAGAGATCATCAAATTTCCTTTGGTTATCAGACAACCATTCCTGACCGAAATTCGTTATAAACCAAATGAATTTGGAGTGCAAACAGTTAGAATGTGGTTCAAAGAAAAACCTCAACTTCCTACTGACGAAATAATTATCAATGGAGAACGGTTCAAACTGAATTTTATAAACAGTAATAAGGAGGTCTCACCATGAAGTATGTTTGCCCATTCTGTGGGAAAATATGTGATTCGCTAATTGAATTTGATTTGCATACTTCCGATCATTATCATAAAAATCCGAAATTGCTGGAGGGACGACTATGACCTGTTTCCTCTGTCCAAATTGCGGCTACATGGAATGTGCCTTGCTGGAATCTTGTCCCATCTGCGGAGGTAAGCCATGCAGATAGATGAAAAAACTTGGCAGAAGTTCATCAATCATGCAATTGCAAGGCAGCAACTTGCAGAAACAACATTAGAGGAAACAATCCGCAAACTGAAATATCTTGAAAAACACGGTATCAACCTCATGGCGGATGAAAAGGAACTTGAAAAGCAGGTCTATGATTTTTTCTCGAAGAGAATGCAGGAAGGTGCATCGTCATCAGCCATCAATCACTACGTCAGAGCTTTAAACAGATGGTGCAGATTCAGAGGTTTTGAGTTAAAATTCAAAAAATACAAAGAGGCATTCAAGCCCAGAAGAATCCCGCTCACAAGCGACCTGAAAAAACTCATGGATGCATGCAAGGGAAAAAATCCAATCGACAGAAGGGACAGAACAATCATATTCACTCTCTACAAAACAGGATTGCGGGCAAAGGAAATCTGCAATCTCAACCTCGACGATATAGACTGGGTAAACGGAATAATGACGATAAGAGGCAAGGGTGGAAAGGTAAGATATGTTCCCATCCCACATGACTTGCTCAAAGGAAGGAATGTTCCAAGTCTATCAAACTATGTAAAGTACTGGCGTTTTGACACAGACAAAAAGGCATTATTCACAACCAAAAAAGGCAGACTCAGCCCCATTTATTTGAGAATATTGATAAAGAAAAGGGCACGCCAGGCGGGGCTGCCTTGGATTCATCCCCACTCACTTCGCCACTATTACGCCACGAACCTGCTGCGGGCAGGGGTAAACATCAGAGTTGTCCAGGAATTGCTGGGACATGCGGACATAAAAACAACAGGAATTTATCTCCATATAATAGAAACGGACATGAAAAAGGCTGTGGAAAATCCAAACCTTGAGGATCCTTTGAAATTCAAACCTAAGAGAAGAAAACAACACCCCCCCAAAAATCGACATCGTTGGTTGAAAAATAAGATAAGGCCAGATACGGGCTCGAGGGGATTCGAACCCCTGACCAACAGGTTAAGAGCCTGTCGCTCTACCTAGCTAAGCTACGAGCCCCATGCAAAAATATATTCTAATATAAAAATTTGATGTTGAAAAAATTGGTTCTGTCGCAAATTCGGTTGAAAAATAATAGTGTCGAATGCGGTTGGTGAAGAATTAATAAGTGGTAGATAATTTACCTCTTCGTCTGGGCAACTTCCATTTCTTTTTCCATTTATCAGCACCATTAATCTTCAAAATTTCTTCCAATGGAAACTGAAAGATAGTATTACTAATGTCTGAATCTCCCATCATGAAGTCAACAACATAACTTTGGTAAACATTTTCTAAATGCTCTGCAATTTTATAAATTTCCTGCATTTTATTTTGAAAACCTTCTGACAAATTAATAAACTCTTTTTCTATCTCTGGTGAAAGACGAGGTATGGGTATGTGTTTAATGTATTCTTGCGACAGATTAAATTGGTCTTTTCCACAGGCATATGATGTTGTTAACATTCGAACTGGTGGTAAATTTAGATAAGCGACTATAAACTTCGGATTAATAGAATCTTTCTTTAAGCGTATAACTTGCACATATCCTGAGGGAACTACAATATCCCATTGACTCAAAAATTCTTTAGTCGCTAACCATGCTATCCCAGGACTACCAGACCGAGTTATTAATATATCATTTGGCTCTACTTTTACCTTGATATCTTTGATATCTATATCTAATTGTTTGGCATCTGCAAGATTTAACTTACCAAATATACCACTGCTAATTTGATTAACAGATAAATACAAAATACCAGTGTCTGCATCGGAATAACAATCTTTTGAAACATCTTGTCCATTGCTGATATCCGAAATATATACTCCAAATGGTTTTACTTCATCAAATTGGGATATAAACTCACTAAATTTTTCTTCCCCAATATATCTCATATGGTCAAGTCTAAAGTTTTGTTCTCTTCCTATTTTCTCCATATCAATAAGATTCCAAGTTAGTCCCATTTAACATCCCTCCTTATAATATCTAATGCTGTTTGTGGTTTATTCGCATTAATATTTACATAAAAATCTGTATCAATATCTTCAATATTTTTGATTTTTTCATTATTTGTTATTTTTCTTGCATCGAAAAGTTCATTATTTTGTGTTCTTGTTGAGCGTTTTGTCCTTCTATATCCAATATTTTCTACTGTGCTAATAGGAAAGCTGTAATTTAATCTTTTACATACTCTTCTCAATATTACTTTATCCAATTTGTTGCCCTTGAGTCCATCAAGTATTTTTCTTAGTTTTTTAACTACTTCCTCAATATCATTAGACTCCTTTAACTCATACACTTCATAGTCTTCTAAAAACTCTTTACATTCATCAATCCTATCTTCAATCCATTTGGAAATATTTTCTTTTGCCCAATTACTTTTGTGGATTTTCCTTCTTATTTCATTAATTTTATTTTTAACGTTATCTTCCTCTTCTTTCCATGTTTTATCCCATTTTTTTACTTCTTCTGGAAATTTTTTCTGAGCGAATAACAATCCAGTTAATGTGGTTGTGTATGGTTCAAAAGATTCTTCTGGCAAATATACAATCGCTTTTATATTGAAATATTTATAGCAAAGTTGGCGAATGTAAAAATTTTCAGATGTAGAAAAAAAACTTTCTGGTAAAACAACTCCAAGTCTTCCACCAGGTTTTAATAATTGATACCATCTTTCAAAGAATAGATTCTCAGATTTTTCTTTTGATGAGTAGGCAAATGTAGTTTTTAATAAGTCTTTTTCTTCTTTTGAGAGGTCTATACTGAAAGGTGGATTAGATACAACTACATCAAAAGATTCTGAGCATGGATATTCATAATTTGAATCTGATTTTTTATTATCTGGAATTGGTTCGAGTCTTCTCAAATCATCTAAATCCCTATATCTCTCAAATGGCAATAATGCACTCTTCTGGAATATATGTCCAGAAGCATCACCATGAAGAATCATATTAACCTTTGCAGCTATTGGTAAAGATTTGTGAGGGTCTAAACCATATAAATGAGTATGTGCCCAAGTCATACCTGAACTAAAAAGTCCTCGTATGATATCATCTATATCTTTTGTTATGGCAATTTTTTTCCTATTAAATTTAATGTGGTCATTTATCATTCTAAAAGCTGCCAAAAGAAATGTTCCTGAACCACATGCTGGGTCAATAATATATGGAAGACGCTGTTCCAGAGGGGTATTAGACTGGAGTTTTTTTGTCACTAACCCTGGTAAATCAATAGCATAAAGTATGAAATACACAATATTAGGATGTGTTAAATAAAGAGCTTTAGACTGTTTGAAACCTTCTCTAACAACTCTATTAAAAAAACGACCTAAAATATCTATCGCTTGTTCTGTTTCTGTGAGTGAAATTTCTTGCAACAGACTAACAACACTTCTAACTCTATAAATACCAAATCTTCCTTCACTTTTTGGAATATCCTCTATTTCCTCTGGTTTAGTTCCAGATAAATACCTTAAAACAGCTTCTTTATATCTATTATTTATTCTTCCAAAAGTCTCTCCTGGTTTTTCTGGTAGCCCCTCTTTATACTTTATTTGAAATGCATACTCTTTACCATCTGGAGTAACTCTTTCATCATAGATTTTGGTGAGAAGTAACCGAACAACATATTCAAAAACATCGTTGTCTTCTAAATATCCTCCCCATAATAGATTATGTAATCTGCTCCATATTTTATCTAATTCGTCAAGTGACTCAACTTTACGAAGGTCTCTTTTTCCCCCTTTAATCAATGGTTCGGGAACTGGTTTTCCAAAATGTTTTGGAATCTCCGTTGTCACAGGTCTATTTGCTTTTTTCCAAGCATCAAAAGTAGGATATCGAGCATAATCTATCGTTATGCATTTTATTGAACATTTGTTTTGTTTCTCTATTACAGTAGCTAATGACAACACTGTTGCACCAGGTTCTTGATGGGCTATTTTGAATAATTGCCCTTCAATTGTATCATCATCGTTCTCATCATAGTCAGATGGTGCTTTTACTTCTATTACCATATAAGGAATATATTCATTATCCTCTCGTTGGCGAATAAGTATATCACCCCAAGCTATTGATTTTCCTTCCTTCCTACCAATTGTGTATCCTTTTTCCAAATAGATATTATGAGGAGAATATCCCCCTTTTGTGCAAAGCCATGCTACAATATAAGCTCGACAAAATTCTTCATTCGTGTATCTAATATTTCTGTCAATCTTTATATCTTTATGATAGATAAATTTCTTTTTTTCTTGGTCAATTCTTACAATATTTCCATTTGGGTCAAGCTGTTTTATGGCATTAATATAAATATCCTGATTAAATACCATTTATTCCCTC
>CAZTWM010000084.1:0-5504 GCA_964617935.1 uncultured Thermoplasmatales archaeon
TCAAATATGGAGCCCAGCACCTTTCCGCATGTGAAACATCTAACCGGTATTATCATTTTCTCACCTGTAGGACTTCTGCCTCCTCTTTCTTGCCCCTCTGCCAAGCTGCTTCTTGGGCTCCGCCCTCCTTGTATCACTCACCATTAAACTTCTGTCATATTCCATGAACATCTGCTTTATTTCGTCATCTCCTGAAAATTCCGCCAGCGCCTTGGCTATGGCTGTTCTTGCTGCTTCTGCCTGGCTTATGGGACCGCCTCCCCTCACATTCACCCTTATATCAACCTTATTTCTGTATTTTTCTGCAAGGTGAAGGGGCTCATACATTATGTTGCGGATGAATTCGGGATATGCATTTATATTTATGCTGTTTATTCTCACCACTCCCTTTCCCTTGCTTATGTAAGCCCTTGCAACCGCACTTTTTCTCTTCCCGGATGTAACAATTACTTCTGCCATTTTAATCCCAGATATTCCGACAATTCCTTCAGGGTTATATAGTTTACCGATTTTTTGAGATTCATCCTTTCCATCTCCTTCTCCTTTAATTCCTCAGGTATGCCAATATATACCTTCAACCTTTTATATGCACTTCTCCCCTTTGGTTGCTGATAGGGAAGCATTCCCCTCACAGTTCTTTTAATAATCATGTGGGGCATTCTGGGGAAGTAGGGACCTTTTCTCTTTGTTCCCCCTATCTCCCTTTTTTTTCTATAACGCCCTATGATTTCCTCCTTATTCCCATTTATTATAGCCCTTTCGGCATTGACAATATATATCTCCTCCCCATTCAGCAGGCGTTTCGCCACTATGGAAGAGAGCCTGCCTATGGGCATATCAGTTGCATCTATAACAGCCATTTAACCACCTATTATCCTCACATTACTTCCCTTGGGATTTTTTTCCATCAACTCAACTATGCTGTAGCATTTTCCCCCCGCCTTCTCTATTTTCTCCCTTGCCGTTTTTGAGAACTTCCATGCAGCCACCTCCACTTTTCCAGCATCCCCCATCCCAAGGACTTTTCCAGGAACAAGAGCAATTTCACCTTCCTTTAAATGCTCCACTATCTTCCCTATATTAACCTCTGCCCAGTTCTTTGATGGCTTTTCCAGTTTCTTTGCCACCGCCTTCCATATAGCGGCATTGTTCTTCCTGGACATTTCATAGAGTGCATTGATGGTGCGTAGGAGTTGAGGATTCGTCTTTCTTCTTCTCATTGGAAGGAAGTATATGGAACTGTTTTATAAGTATTATGCTTGTCACAGCTTTCAAAACTGAACATCGCTCATGCTGAACATCTGCATTTTCTGATAATTTTGGAAAGGCGTTACCAAAAATTTATTTATACCTTCTCATTTCCCCCTTATGCAATGGCATGGAAGGAGCCGCAGAAAGGAGACAGGCGGAAGATACAGGGTGGCAAGGAAGAAAAGGAAGTATGAAATGGGAAGAGACCCTCTGCCAGCGGTAATTGGAGAAAGGAAAATAAGAAAGATAAGAGGGAGGGGAGGAAATTATAAAATCAGGATTCTGGGGGAGAAATATGCGAATGTGACAGATCCAAAAACAGGAGAAACAAAGAAGGTTGAGATTAAGGACGTTCTTGAAAATGCAGCCAATCCCCATTATGTAAGAAGGGACATAATAACAAAGGGAACCATTGTATTGACAGATATGGGGAAGGCAAAGGTAACGTCACGCCCCGGGCAGGATGGATGCATCAATGCCATTTTAATTGAAGAGAGCGAAAATGAGGGATAAATGGGTTATCTGGCCCATCTATTTTGATTTGGATGCAAGCAGAATGAATGGAAGAAAAATTTCTAAAGAAATGGCATTTAAAAATCCCAGTATAGATGAGATTTTCAATGCTGCAAAAAAACTTGGTTTGAATCCTGTTAAAGAAAATAAGGCATATCCTGGGAGATGGTGGAGGAAGGAAGGGAGGGTGCTGGTGGAAAAAAAATTCAGTAAAATGGAAACAATAAGAAAAATTGCGGAGATTATTAAACAAAGTAAAAGTAGTATTTAAACAACATAGTTTTAGAATGAATTTATAGTTTATTCATTTTTAGCCAATCCCTGCATGAAATATATTGTAAATATAAAAACAATACTAAGAATATTTAGTATAAATAATATGTATTCTAATTAAACATTTTAAATGAACTCCTTTTTCATGTCCTCTATGACAAATGCTTTTCCCTTCCTTTTTGCCCTTTCCGCCTTCATCTCCTGCACTCTGTTAAATTCATCAATGCCCACTATTGCTTCATGCTCTCCCTCAAAAATGAAATCCTCCCATTCAACAAGCCCGCAGTAAACGGGATTGGAAAGTATGCGGGATATTGTTTTTCTGTCCCATTTTCCCTTTTTCTTTGTTTTCACGCCTTCCTTGTTCAACTTTCTGGCAATGGAAGCCATGCTTTCCCCCTTCAGATAATCATCAAAAATTCTCCGTGCTATTTTTAGTTCCTCATCCACCCCCCGCAATTTTCCACCATCATATTCATAGCCGTATGGCGGAGGTGAGCCAAGCAGCCCTGCTCCCTGCTTCGCCTTCTGCCTCATTCCATCGTAAACTCGCTCACCAATCTGTTCACTCTCCAGTTGGGCTATTCGCTGTATGATATCCATGACAAATCTCCCCATGGCTGTGCTTGTGTCCAGGCTTTCTGTCATTGAAACAAATTCCTTATTTTTACTCCTTAACTCCTCCATCATGAGCATGAAGTTTTTGCTGTTTCTATGTATTCTGTCCATTTTCATTACAAGGAGAATGTCCCATTTATCCATGTTCTCCATCATTTTTTGATATGCAGGGCGGCGAACATCCCTTCCACTATAGCCATCATCAATGTATTCCCCTTCTATACTCCACCCTCTCGCCTTGCAGTAACTGCGCAACTTTTCCAGTTGACTGTCCAGACTGAAGCCCTCCTTTGCCTGGTCTTCAGTACTTACCCTCACATATATGGCTGCTTTTTTCATCCCATCCCTCATTTTCGTGTCCATCGGACTACCGTAAGCCACAATATTTTGAAGACTTATAAATTTTTATGAAATTTTTGTTTTAAAGCATTGCAGCACAAAATTTTAAAATCCAACAAAAAGCATTATTTAGTATACCTGGTATTTAAACTGTATTTATTTAATATTCGTTTTGCGTTAATTAAAATAAATAGGGCGGTTTTCATTTAAATTTGTGTTTGATGTGGCGAAGGGGCAATAACTGATTTAGAATCGCATGTGATTCTTGATCCAATTTGCAAAAAACATAATTTTTGATGCAACCCCCCACTTTCCATGTGAAATTTACCATTTTATTGAATGTTATATGATAGCACGGTGCACTAAAATTAATTTAAAGTGGCGTGTTTATACCCATGCAGAAAAGCAAGAGATTGCATGACAGAATGTTCATAAAAATGGAAAAAATTCTTTCTTCAACCATTCTGCGAAGAGCATACATAAATTTTTTTGAGAGAGCAACCCTAGAAGAGTTTGAAATGGTGGATATAGGTGAAGGAGATAATGTGCTTCATATAGGATGCGGCTCCCTCCCCAATACCTTAATCACTCTTGCCAGAAATTTTCCTGCCAGTTATACAGGCATAGATGTAGATGGAGAGGCGGTGGAGATAGCAAGAGATGCTGTCAGAGAATATGGACTGAAAAACGTGGAGATTGAGAGAGGGGACGCCATTTCCTATCCCTTAAAAGATTTTGATATCATAATAATTTCCTATGGGGTGGAGCCCAAGGAGGCGGTGTTCAGAAGATTAAAAAATGAGACAAAAGAAGATGTGAGAATAGTTTACAGGAAACAGTGGGATTTCATGGATGCCATATATGGAGTCAGGGAAACAATTCCTGATGGTTTTAAGGTGAAGGCATTTCACAAAAGGAGAGATATGATAAAATCCTATCTGCTGGAAAAAATTTAGTAATTAAAAAATGTTTATTTAGAATAAATAGTATCAATACTATATATTCTAAGTATAACTAATATATGATTTTCTTTCTCACAGCCGTCCCAAATCCTGTTATGACATTTATCCACCCAACCATTTTTTTATTTAATTCCACATCGCCAGTATCCACATAAAGGAAGGGTGCTTCCATCATCTTCTGAATGGTGGAAACCACAATTATATTATTCACCCCTGCCTTTTTTATGACTCTGGCGCTTATCTGCTGATTTCCTCTGCCAAATATAAAATTTCCCCCTCCAATAGGACTCACAACTATCCTTGTTTTTCCTCCATCAATGGCATTTAGAATCTCCTCCTCCCCTCCATCTTTTACAACAATTCTTCCATCCCTTATGACATCCACTCCCAGATAGGTTTTTTCTATGCCCATCTTATCTGCTATAGCCCTTATGGTGCTTCCAGGTCCCATTATGAACGTGCCTTTTCTGCATATTAATGACATGAATTCAGCGATCTCTTCCTTTGCATTTTCCTCACCCAAAAACAACTTTTTTCCATTCTGAATATAATGTTTCATAACGGGAGATTTTGCCATTCCATACAAACGTATTCTTAGGGAATCGTTTCTGAATGCCTCTTCATCCACATCCATTATTTCCCTTTCCACCACTTCTGCTTTCCCACCCATAAAGGCATTCAACAATTCCCTTCCCCTTTCAGCATTTATGGCAAAAATACTGGAATACATTTTCACCCCTGCAGGAATGCCAAGAATTGGGATTTTCTTTCCTATTACTTTGTGAATATCTCTTGCAGTTCCATCCCCTCCAACAAACACTATGATTTCCGCCCCTTCCTTTACAAAATTTCTGCATGCCTTCATGGTATCCATGGAAGTTGTTTTCCTACCTGCCTCATATACAATTTTCCCACTCACATATTTGCCTCCCATGATGGATGAGCATGTTAAAATTTCCATTCCATTGTCCAGTCCCTGGCAGAACCTTTCAGCAATGGGAGGGGAAAGAGGGATGCCCCCTCTCTTTGCCACCTCTTCAACATCATCGCTTCCCTTCAAACCAATTTTTCCTCCTGCTCCTGCCACGGGGTTGACGACAAATCCTATCTTCATGCTAAATTCTTCATTGCTTCTCTGATCAGTTCCTCAGGATATTCATAGTCCTGAAGCATTCCCGCATTGTATAAATCATAGGAAGCAAGATCGAAATGGCCATGTCCGCTGTTCACAAAGCATATTGTTTTTTCTTCTCCCGTTTCCCTGCATTTTGTTGCCTCATCCATGGCTGCCTTCAAACCATGGGCTGATTCCGGTGCTATAACAAAGCCCTCCGTCCTTGCAAATATGGTGGCTGCCTCAAAAACTTCATTCTGATGATATGCCCTTGCCTCCACCATTCCATCATCAACAAGTTTGCATAAAGCAGGGGAGTCGCCATGATAACGCAATCCTCCAGCATGAATGGCAGGGGGAACGAAATCATGACCGAGGGTAAACATCTTAAGCAATGGAGTCTGCATTGCCGTATCCCCAAAATCATAGGTGTA
>CAZTWM010000085.1:0-5418 GCA_964617935.1 uncultured Thermoplasmatales archaeon
AGGAATAAAGATAGACAATGAGTATGAACGTTTCATTTTAGCATTGCAGGAGGTGTTGCAATGCTAAAGTTAACAGAACCAAAGAGAGGAAATAAGTTTTTATAATCTTGTCGATTTTAATGGCATGATTAAAGAGGCAGTAATTCTTGCGGCTGGCGAGGGGAGTCGCCTCAGACCCTTCACGGAGGATGCGTCAAAAGTTATGCTTCCCATAGCAAACAAACCTCTTCTGGAATATGTTGTTGAATCCCTTCACAAAAATGGGGTAAATAATATTGTCATGGTGGTGGGATATAAAAAGGAAAGCATCATGAGTTATTTTGGAGAAGGTTATGCACATGGAGTCACAATTCAATACATTATCCAGGAAAAGCAATTGGGAACAGGTCATGCACTTTTTCAAGCCAGAAATTTAATCAGGGAGGATGAATTTTTGGTTTTACCAGGGGATAATGTAATAGATGGAGAGAGCATATCCAAACTGATAAAAATTTCATCCCCTGCTTTGATTGTGGAAGAAAGTAATATCCCTTCCAAGTATGGCGTTATAGAAATGAAAAAGAATATTGTAAAAAGATTGGCGGAGAAACCTTTAACGGCGGAAAGTAATATTGTCTCCACAGGTATTTATAAATTCAAAAGAAATGTGTTTGAGATAATTGAGAGATGTATAAAAGAAGGTAAGAACAATCTTACAGATGCTGTGCAGTATCTTCTGGAGAAGGAGAAGATTTATGGAGTAAAAGGAAAGGGAAAATGGAGAGATGCTGTATATCCATGGAATCTGATAGAGATGAATGCAGATGCTCTAAAGGAAATTAATGCTGAAACATCTGGAAAAATCGAAAAGAATGTTGTGGTGAGTGGAAATGTTATTATTGGCAAGGATACAATTATTCATCCAGGTTGTTATATAAAGGGACCGGTGATAATAGGAGAAGGATGTGAAATTGGTCCCAATGTATGTATTTTTCCTTCAACAAGCATAGGGAATAATGCTGTGATTCGTCCGTTTACTGAAATAAGGAATTCCATAATAATGGATGGGGTATCCATAGGTTCAAACTCCCTTATTCTAAATTCTGTTATAGGGAAGGGCACTAAAATTTCATCCCATTTTTCAACAATGTCTGGAAATGCAGTTATTGAAATCGAAAATGAGTTTCATAAAATTGATAGAACGGGAGCATTCATTGGGGGAGGATGTATTATAGGGGCAGATGTCGTGACAGAAGCAGGAATTATGGTGGGGAAAGGGTGCAATATAGGTTCACAGAAAATTATTGGTAAAAATGTGCCAAGCATGAGCAGGGTGGTTTAGTGTGCGGGATTATAGGATATGCAGGTTTTAGAAATGCAAAGAATGTAATAGTGGAAGGATTAAAAAGACTGGAATACAGGGGTTATGACTCTGCAGGAATAGGAATAATGGAAAAGAAACTTCTTGTATTTAAAGATGTAGGTGAAATAGAAAATTTAAAAAATAAATTGCCCGAGATAAATGGAAAGGTGGGCATCGGGCATACAAGATGGGCGACCCATGGCAGGGTATGCAGGGAAAACGCCCATCCTCATGGGAGCTGTGACAAAAAGTTTGCTGTTGTTCATAATGGAATTATTGAAAATTTTAAAGAATTGAAAATGGAACTGGAGGAAAAAGGACATAAATTTTCTTCAGAAACTGATACTGAAGTTATTGTGCATTTAATAGAGGAAAATTATGCAGGAAATTTAGAAAAGGCTGTTATGGAGACTGTTAAACGATTGCAGGGTTCATATGCAATAGCCGTCCTTTCCACTTATGAAAAAAATAAAATTGTTGGAGCAAGAAAGGAAAGTCCTCTGGTTATAGGAATCGGGGAGAAGGAGAATTTTGTTGCCTCAGATATTCCAGCTTTCCTCAAGTATACCAATAAAGTGAAATATCTTCATGATGGAGAAATCTGTGTCATAGAACAAGAATCCTGAATTTTGATGGTGATGAAATTGAAAGAGGAGAAGAGTTAATAGACTGGAGTATTGAGGAGGCAGAAAAAGGAGGATACCCCCATTATATGCTTAAGGAGATATATGAACAACCTCATTCTATATCAGAAACTTTGAGGGGGAGGATATCGGAGGTAGAACCATGGATAAATCTGGAAATAAAAAATTTAAATGATGTGGAGGAGATAACACTGGTAGCCTGTGGGACATCCTATTATGCATGCATGGCTGGAAGATATATAATTGAAGAACTCACTGCTGTGCCGGTTAATGTGGAACTCTCTTCAGAATACAGATACTATGGGAAAAAAAGAGGTGTTGTGATTGCGGTAACGCAGTCAGGAGAAACAGCAGATACGCTTGCCGCATTAAAAGAGGCTAAAAAATATGGGTGCAAAACCATGGTGATAACGAATGTAATAGGAAGCAGTGCCACCCGTATAGCAGATGAAACCATATTGACAAGGGCTGGACCTGAAATAGGTGTTGCAGCCACAAAAACATTCACGGCACAACTTGTGGTGCTCCTTTTACTTGCAATTTTGCTTGGAATAAAGAATGGTAAACTTAGAATAAATGAGGCAGAGAATTATATTTCTGAGCTCCGCCGCCTGCCAAATGTGGTTGAGAAAGTTCTGGATGAAGATGATAAAATAAAGGAGATTGCTGGAGTTATTAAAGACCATCAAACAGTATTTTTTGTGGGGAGGGGTATAAACTTCCCCATTGCTTTGGAAGGGGCTTTAAAACTTAAAGAAATATCATACATACATGCAGAGGGATTTGCGGCAGGCGAACTGAAGCACGGTCCCTTTGCTTTATTAACAGAAGGAACACCTGTTGTTGCAATCATTTCAAAGGATGTTGCATATGAAAAAATGCTGGGCAATATAGGGGAAATAAAGGCGAGAAATTCTCCAGTGATTGCAATTGCAGAGGAAGAAGACGAGGAAATAGAGAAATTTGCAGATTATGTGCTGAGATATCCAAAAACGCCGTCCTTTATTGCCTCAATTCCCATTGTAGTCATCCTTCAACTCATTGCATATCATACAGCAAACTATAAAGGATGTCCAATAGATAAACCCCGCAATCTTGCTAAATCGGTGACGGTGGAGTGATAAAATGTTTGGCTCATCAGGAATAAGAGGGATTGTGAATGAGGAAGTAACGCCGGAACTTGCCTTAAAAGTCGGGAAAGCCTGCGGTAGTTTGTATAAAAAAGTGGTGATAGGAAATGACCCAAGAACATCCAGTTTGATGATAAAGAATGCATTGGTGGCCGGCTTGCTTTCATGCGGGGCAGATGTAGTTGATATTGGTCTTGTTTCCACTCCCACGGTGGCATATTCAGCAAAGAAATATGATATTGGAATAATGATCACTGCCTCCCATAATCCCAGTGAGTATAATGGAATAAAAATATTTAACAGGGATGGCTCGGGAATTTCATTGAAGGAGGCAGGAAGAATAGAGGAAATCATAAGAGAAAATAAAGAGAAACATGTAAGATGGAATGAAATTGGGGGGTATAAAAATGAGGATGCTATCGAAGAACACATAAATGGAATATTTGCAGATATGGAGGGGATAGAAAACAAAATGAAGGTTGTTGTTGATTGTTCAAATGGTTCCACTTCAAACATAACTCCCTATTTATTAAGAAAAATGGGATGCATGGTTATAACATTAAATGCCCAGCCGGATGGCTATTTCCCCGCCCATGATCCGGAGCCGGTTGAGGAAAATCTTCATCAACTTAAAAATATATGCAGGGCAGAAAATGCAATGGGGATAGCCCATGATTGCGATGGAGATAGAATGGTTGTTGTCGATAAAAATGGCAATTTAATTGAAAATGACAAATTGATTGTGGTATTTGCAAAATATATTAATGCAAGGAATATAGTTATTCCAGTGGATTCCTCAATGATGATAGATGATTATGTTGATGCCCGTATTACCAGGACAAGGGTGGGAGACATATTTATTTCAGAAATGCTTAAAAAAATAAAGGGTGATTTTGGGGCGGAGACAAGCGGGACATGGATATTTCCCTCCTTTTCTTACTGTCCTGATGGCATATATGCTGCAGCAAAATTTATTAAAATGGCAGATGAAATGGATGTCTTTGAAGAGGTAAAAAAGTTGCCATCTTATCCCATAAAAAGAGGCTCTGTTAAGGCAGATAAAAATAAAATAAAGGAAGCAATGCCAAAGATTGAGGAGGAAATGAAAAAGATGGATTTTGTAAATTGGATAGAGACAGATGGATTAAGGGCTGAGATGGAAGATGCATGGATTTTAATAAGACCTTCTGGCACAGAGCCCAAGATAAGAATAACCGTTGAAGCAAAGGAAAGGAGGCGTGTGGAAAAATTATGGAATGATGTTTTAAAAATGGTAAGAAGGTGTTTAAAATGAAATGTGTTATTCTGGCGGCTGGGGAAGGAAAGAGGATGAGACCACTGACATACACACGTCCCAAAGTTATGCTTCCCATAGCAAACAAGCCCCTCATGGAATGGAATATGCTCAATGCCATGGAGGCAGGATTTGATGAGTTCATCTTCGTCATTGGCTATAAAGGGGAAATGGTGAAGGAATATTTTGGAGATGGGAGAAGATGGAATGTTTCCATAGAATATTTAAACCAGGGCAAGCCGCAGGGCACAGCCCATGCCGTTAAACTTCTTAAAGGATTCGTCGATGATTTTATTGTTCTATGTGGGGATACAATTTTTGGAGAGAAGGATATTAAAAAGGTGGCAGAAAAGGAGAATAGCATGGGACTGGTTAAGGTGGAAGATGCAAAAGAATATGGTGTCGTTGAAATGGAAGGCAACAGGGTTATCAAAATATATGAAAAAATGGAAAAGCCATTTTCCGATATAATAAATGCTGGCATATATCATTTTAACATAGAAATTTTTGATTTTATTGAAAAAACGGAAAAATCTCAGAGAGGAGAATATGAAATCACTGATTCAATAAATTTAATGCTGGAGGAGGAAGAAATAGAGGGAGTTTTTTTGGAGGAGTGGAAAGATGTTGTATATCCATGGCATTTACTGGATGCAAACAAGGAAATACTGGAAAAACTGGAGGTTAGCATGGAAGGAAATATTGAAAAAAATGTTACTTTAGAGGGAAAAGTGATTGTGGGTAAAGGAAGCAGAATAATGAATGGAAGTTATATAGAAGGACCCGTCATCATTGGCGAAAATTGCAAGATAGGGCCAAATTGTTATATCCGTCCATATACGGCAATAGGTAACGGATGTCATATAGGCAATGCATGCGAGATTAAAAACTCAATCATAATGGGTAAAAGCAAGATTCCCCATCAAAATTATGTGGGTGATTCCGTCATTGGTGCAAATTGCAATCTGGGGGCAGGCACAAAAATAGCAAATTTAAGGCTGGATAAGA
>CAZTWM010000086.1:0-5396 GCA_964617935.1 uncultured Thermoplasmatales archaeon
GACAGCTACCAGGATAGGTATCATTCACCATTCCATATGGGCAGTCATCCCATGCCTGGGTGGCGGAGGGAAGAAAAACAAATCCCGCAAGTATTGCCAGCAGGAGCAAAGGCAGCATCCTTTTCATATTTACTCCATATCTTTTTTATATAATTTATTTTTCCCGAATTGCTCCCATTTTTATTCCAAATTCTGCCACAATTTATTGAAAATTGGTATTATAAAAATAAAGGAGGAAGGATTGTTTCTACTGCTCCACTCCGCCCCATTTGGAAATCATTACTATGCCGATAACGCATATTATTGTTATTATAAGCACCACCACTATGCCTATGCCCGCCGCCGTCCAGTTTTCATAGCCGCCCTCCTTCCACAATCCTGCCAGTTTCATTATCCCTATCACCACATCCTTCCAGAGAAGGGCTATGATGAAGCCGAAGGCACTGGCAATGGCTATGGCGATGGTCTTCTTTATCTCTCCCTTTGTTATTGCCATTTTATCTCCGAATATGATTAACCTTGGAGTATATAAAAATGTCTAAATTTTTTGGGTAAATTTTCCATTTATCCAACCACCGCCTTTTCTTGCGTAATCTCCCCCTCAAATCTGCTCATATTAAGGCGTTCTATGTCTATTTCCATTTTTTCCCCACATATTAATTGGGCGAGCAGGCGCGCGGTCATGGGGGCAATCATGAAGCCGTGTCCGCTGAACCCATTGCATTGAATGAAGCCTTCTATGGGTGTCTTGCCAAGTATGGGAAGGGCATCGGGAGTAACATCATAAAAGCCGGTCCACTGGCGGAGTATTCTAACATTTTTTAATGGTGGAGCATACTTTCCGAGCATGTAAGCCATGTGCTTTAAAAAGGAGAAGGTGGGCTGCGTGTAATAACCAATTTTTTCCTCTGGCGACGGTATTCCTCCTAAAATTTGTCCTTCATCCTGCTGGCTGAAATAAATGCCATGCTTGAAGGATATCACCATGCAGTCAAACATTCTTTTCACCGGCTCTGTAACCATTGCCTCCTTTCTGACGGGCTTATTCGGTATCTCGAGCCCCACCATTTTTGCAATTTTGCTGCTCCATGCTCCTGCGGCGTTGACAACATAATCTGTTTCTATTTCTCCCCTGTTGGTAATAACCTTCTTTACCTTTCCATCCTCCACCTTTATGCCCTTCACTTCAGTAAATTTGTAAAACTCCGCCCCCAGTTTCTGGGCAGCCATGGCATAGGCATATGTGGTTTTAAAAGGATTTGCATGGCCATCTGTTGGGCAGAAGGTGGCGGCTATGGCTTCCATTCCTTCTGGATTAAGAATGGGTGCTATCTCCTTTATCTCATCCTCATCTATTATTCTGACAGGGAGACCAATGCTTCTCTGCATCTCCACATTCTTCTTCGCCTGTTCCATTCCTTCCTCATCATGAATGGCTATGAGATAGCCACCCTGTCTCAGCCCTATTTCATGCCCCAGTTCTTCCTCCAGCCCTTCAAAAATTTCAACACTCTTCTTTGCCAGCAGAGCATTCTCTCTGGCACTCCACTGCTGTCTTATCCCCGCTCCACATCTTCCCGTTGCTCCATAGGCAAGCCATTTTCTCTCCACCACAACAACTTCCTTTCCTCTCTTAGCAAGTTCATAGGCAATGGCGGAGCCATTTATCCCTCCCCCCACTATGACAACGTCCGCCCTACCTTTCATTTCTTCACCTCCTTTCCTATTATGCCTATCTCCACACCTATAACGGGCGGGCGGAAGGAGGGCAGAATTTCCTCCAAACTTTTACCAGTTTTTCTTGCAAGAATCTTTGCTGCTATTGGCAGGCATGTTCTTCCCTGGCAGTGTCCCATTCCGAGGCGTAAAATCTGTTTCAATTCCGCCAGGGTAGTGCATCCATATTCATCTATCACCTTTATTATGTCCTCCTCTGTTATGTCCTCACATCTGCAGACAATTTTCATCCTGAAAGTAAATGGGAGAAGATATTTATGAGTTATTGCCTTTATTTAAACAGAAGAAGATTTTCAAAGACCTCGAAATGTTTTTCATTCAATGTGTAGAGTTTCGCATTTCTATTCATGACAATTGCTGCAATCATACAGTCCATTCTTGTCACTTTTTTCCCCTTTCTTTCAGCATCCAGTTCCAGTTTTGCAGAAAGAATGGCATCCTTGGGCATAAATTCTATGGTTTCCAGCTGCAGCAATTCCTCGGGCACCTTCTTTCCATATTTGTATATGCCATATAATATTTCATGCAGAGTGATGGAAGTGATGGCAATCTCTTCCCCAACCTTTTCTATTCTTCTCAATATTTCCTCTCCTTTTCTGGATTTTTTGTCCATGATTTCCACCATCACATCCGTATCCAGAATTATCATATCTCCCTCTTTTCTCCCCTCTTTTTATATATCTCCTCCACCATTTTTTCTCTATTGGAAAATTCCATACTCCCCCTCAATTTCCTTAGTAAAAGCATGTTATTGCCACCGCTTAACCTTTCCAGCAAATCGCTGAAACTTTCGTCATTTCTTTTGACTGCCAGCAACTTTTTATAAACCTCCTCCTTGATGGTGAGAGTTTTAAATCCCATGGTTTTTTATATTTAAACATATATTTAAACTTTATTCACCTTTATATTTCTCGCCTCCATGACATACTCGGCTGGCACTTCTATTGTAACAAGCAGCGTTCTCCCTCTCCTTATTCTCTTCACCACTGCATCGCATATCTCCATTCCTTCCCTGTTCAATGCTTTAACCCTGTCTCCTTTTTCTGGAACGGGCAGAAATTCATAGGGTAATGTGACAAGGGCTTTCTCTCCATCCACTTTCACCAAAAACATTGCCAAGCCAGGGCATGCATCAACACAGTTCCCGCATCCTATGCATTTATCATAATCAACTTTTGGAGTATCATTTATTGTCTCCATGGAAATGGCATCCACAGGACATGACTCCACGCATGGATTGCATGGTATTTCCTGCAAACATTCAGTGATGGCAACCCCCTTCCTCAAATGCTCTTCAGAGGGAATTTTTAAATCTTCCAGTTCAACTACTCCTTCCCTTTCCCATCTTTTCATAGTATTTCTCCCTTATTTTCTCCTTCGCCTTTTTGGGCCTTGCTCCAAAAGGACCCTCTCTAAAAATCCTCAACTCATTCATATATTCCCTTATTTTCTCCTCAGCCCCCTCCACGGGCTTTATAGAGTTGGCGGCATGCAAACCTGCTATCTTTCCCTCTATCATGGCAGCAGATGCCTCCTCTATATTTGCCAAATCTCCCGCCACATATATCCCCTCCTTCGTTGTCTCCATATATTCATTGTGGAGGGCAACCCATCCTCCTGCCTCATTTATGTATGCCATCTCTGCTCCCGCCTGTGCCGCTAAACGGATAGAGGGAGTTAAGCCAACGGCAAGGCATATGAAATCGCATTCTATCCTTTGCTCGCTCCCCTCCACATAATTCCAGTTCTCATCCAACTCTGCGATGATGGCTCCTTCCACCTTTCCATTCCCATAAGCCTTTTTTATGGAGTGTCTGGTATATATGGGCACCCCGCATCTCCTCACCTTGGCGGCATGAACCATGTAGCCCCCTATCTTGGGCATCGCCTCTATTATGGCAGCCACATCCACCCCTGCCTGTTTTAACTGATAGGCAAGAATTAAACCAACATTTCCCGCTCCCACTATTAGCCCTTTCCTGCCCGGCTTCACTCCATACACATTCATTAATGTCTGAACTCCTCCCGCCCCATAAATGCCTGGCAAATCATTTCCCTCAAACACAAGCATATTCTCCTGCGCCCCTGTGGCGAATATTATCTTCTTTGCCTTTATTTCATAGACAACATTCTCCATTTTGTTTACCGCCACCATGAAATGATAGCCCCTGTCATAATAACCTACCACACTTGTGTTGAGCAAAATATTGCATTTCTCCATTGCCTCTTCCTGCAGAATTTTCGCAATCTCTATGCCCCTCGTGCCAGCCCTTTCCTTTTCACTTCCAAAAAACTTGTGGGTCTGCTTTATCAGCTGCCCTCCCAGTCGAGGATTCTCGTCTATGACAACAACACTGGCATATGGCGACGCCTCTATGGCGGCACTCAATCCAGCAGCCCCTCCTCCCACTATGGCGATGTCCACCTCCATTTCCACCGTCTCTGCCTCCGGCATCTCAGAATGGGGGAGTTCTCCATCATTCTCCTCCACAACCATTCCTTCTCTTACAGGCGTAATGCATGTCCTCACATTGGGAATGCCATCCACCTTCATCAGACATGAAGAACATTTTCCTATACCACAGAAAAACCCTCTCGGGCGACTAAATCTAACGCTTTCACTGAATTTCCTTATCCCGTTGGCGTGGAGGGCGGCGGCTATGCTCTCCCCCTCATATGCTTTGAGTTTCTTTCCTCTGTAATAGAAATAAATTTCCCTGCCTCTTTCAAACTTCAGTATGGGATGTTCTTCAATCCTCATTTTTTACTCCCCTTCACCCTTTCCTTGAGAAACATTGTCACCCTTCTTTTGAAAATGGCGTTGTCAGGGGCATCCTTGTCATCATATTTTTCCTCAAGGGTGGAAATGTAATCTATGAATTCCCTGTATAATTTTTTGTTCTTCATCAATTCCTTTGGTTTCATCAGTTTTCTGGCTTCTTCAGTGAAAATGTTATCAAGCCATGTTTTTTCCTCTCCTTCAGGATGGGTGGCATTATATTCCATATTATGGGCTGCAGATATGATGGCGGAATCCACCATTTTGGTTCCTGCAGCCACTGACTTAAACAAACTTGCTATCTCCTCCTCTGGAACATGAGGACATTCTTCCTTCAATTCCTCAAAGAGTTCTCTGGATGTTTTGCTCATCCTTATAATCTTCATCCCATCCCTGTATTTTGTTTCCAGAATTTTCTCTATGTTTTTCTCAATCTCGCCCATTGTATTTTGTATTGGGAGAGGTAATATATTATTTTTTGTAATAACTGTTTCTTCTCAATAATCAACAGCATTGTGAATTAACGGTTGCATAAAGCATTCTTTTTTTCTCAGCAAAATAAAGCATTCGGAATATTATTTATACATCGCTTGTAAAATTGGGAAGAAAAATGGAGGTTGTCGAAAAAATGAAAAATATAGATTACGATTACGATAAAAAATATTAACGATCCCATTTTACTCTCTATTTTTCTCTTGTATTTATGTTATATAGTTAATAACCTCCGATTTTTAAACTGGGATCACCAAGGAGAATCCATTGTTGAACTGTTTTACAGCCCCACGCATTTTTCATTACAGGGAATTTGTCTACATAATCCGTAATTGCTTTACCCCAATCTTCTCCTAAGATATCAATTCCATCCACACCATAAGCATAG
>CAZTWM010000087.1:0-5350 GCA_964617935.1 uncultured Thermoplasmatales archaeon
AAGATAAGAAATTTCATCAGATACGCATATCTCAACTGGGGAACAGATTATGTTTTGCTGGGTGGAGATGCTGATGTTATGAATGCCAGCGACAACATAATCCCGGCGCGCCGCCTCTATGCCACCTGCGTGGGCTTGCCCCTTGCCAAAACAGATGTCCTTGAAGCGTATATACCATCGGATGTATATTACGCATGTCTTGATGGAAATTTCAATGATGACATGGATGATAAGTGGGGAGAGAACGCCACGGGCAATGATGCTGGCAATAAAGATGAGGCTGATTTATATGCGGAGGTATGGGTGGGAAGGGCTTGTGTTGATAGCATTAGAGAGGTGAATAACTTCATAAATAAAACCATTGCCTATGAGGAATCCAGCAATGAATATGCCATAATGCAGTTTTTGCTGGTGGGTGAATACCTTGGATTTGGAAAGGAGGCGGAATGGGGAGGAAACCACATGGATAAACTCATTCCCCTCATTCCATCAGCCTACAACATAACGAAGTTATATGAAAGAGATAGGGAATGGAATAAATATGATTTGGCGGGTATCATGAACAGGGGTGTGAACATTGTCAATCATTTGGGGCATGGATGGACTACTTATGCATTACAGATGAGCAATTCTGACTTGAGGCTCCTTCGCAACAATGATTACTTCTTCCTTTACTCCCAGACATGCCTTGCTGGCTCCTTTGACAACTGGTATCCTGAAGATCACTACTATGAAGATGACTGCTTCGCCGAACATCTCACTCTCGACGAACATGGGGCGTTTGCATGCATAATGAATTCTCGCTATGGACTGGGAAGGGAAAACAGCACTGACTCGCCGGGCGAGAGGTTTGATATTTCCTTCTTAAAGGCACTCTTCCAGGAAAACATAAAGGAACTTGGAAGGGCAAACCATTATTCCAAGGAGGACAATGTATGGAGAATAAATGAAAATGGAATGAGATGGATATATTACGAAACCAATCTTTTCGGTGACCCCCAGGTGAGAATAAAGGAGCCGTCGCAGAGTGTGGAAATAAATATAACTCTTGAAAAGCCAACGAAGGGAATATATCTCTTTGATTTTGGACCTCTCATTCCTTCCATAAATGGAACAGTGATTTTGGGAGGTATAACCATAGAGGCAAGTGTAACAACAAATCCAGAGAATGCCCTGAAGGATGTTAGAATCTACATTGACAATGAACTAAAGGCAACCCTTGAGAATCCGCCCTATAAATGGAAGTGGAATGAGCAGGCAAAGGGAAAGCATAAGATAACAGTGGAGGCATGCGCCACCAATGGAAAGTGCGAAAGTGTGGAAGAGCAGGTGTTTATAATAAATCTTCTTTAATTACTCCTTCTTCTCTTTCTTCTCCAGAAACGCTCTGAATAGTTCCAAAGGTAGTGGGAAAAATATCTTTGTCACCCCTTCTCCTGAAACATCTGAAAGAGTTTGCAGTGTCCTCAATTGAATGGCAGCAGGATCTTTACTTATCACCTTTGCCGCCTCCAGCAACTTCTGGGATGCCTGATACTCTCCCTCTGCTGCTATTATCCTGCTCCTTCTCTCCCTTTCCGCCTCTGCCGCCTTCGCCATGGCTCGCTGCATTCCCTCTGGGATTTCTACGTCCTTGATTTCCACTGCCGTTACTTTAACACCCCATGAGTCAGTTGCTTCATCCAGTATTTCCTGGAGATGCTGATTTATTTTGTCCCTTGCTTTAAGCAATTCATCCAGTTCAACCTGCCCTATTATACTTCGCAGTGTTGTCTGAGCCATCTGGCTCGTTGCCATTATGTAGTTCTGTATCTTTACGACGGCATCCTCTGGATTCATAACGCGGAAATAAACGACGGCATTGACTTTAACGGGAACATTGTCGGAAGTTATAGCCTCCTGCACGGGAACATCCATAACATGCTCCCTCAGATCTATTTTCACCATTTTGTCGAACATGGGTATTATGAAAAACAAGCCCGGACCCTTTGCTCCTACAAGGCGGCCCAGGCGGAATATAACACCACGCTCATATTCCCTCACAATTTTTATGGCTGATGCCAGCAGGATTACCAGGAAGAAAATTATCAGAATGGCTAATTCAAGCAACATAATATAATAATATCCATGGATATAAATAGGTAATGATGGAGCTATTCCATTTTCCCTATTTTCTTTTCCACTTCCCTGATTATTTCTCCATTGTGCAGCATTTGAAAAACTCTCTCTATGTCTTCATACATTGCCCTGTCTCCCTCCAATTTTTTCACATTTTTTCTTATAATTTTGCGAACAGATTCTATGGCGGGAGATGAATCCATTTTTATGAAATCCAATGCCTGGGATGCCACAATATATTCTATTGCCACTACTTTCTCAGCATTCTCCAAAATCTGCATGCATTTTCTTGCCCCTATGCTACCCATGGACTGATAATCTTCCTGATTGGCTGATGTGGGTATGGAATCGACGCTTGCCGGGTAGGACATGCTTTTATTCTCGCTGGTTAAAGAAGCAGCAGTATATTGAAGAATCATCATGCCCGAATTTAAACCTGCTTCTTTCGCCAGAAATGGAGGCAGTTCAGAGAGTTTCTCATCAAGCATTCTCGCTATACGTCGCTCGGAAAAACTGGATATTTTTGTGAGAACTATATTAAGCATGTCCATGGCTATGGCAACTGGCTCTCCATGAAAATTTCCTCCCGAAATGACATCGCCGTCAAAAATGAGAGGGTTATCGGTGGCGGAGTTTATCTCCACTTCCAGTATATGATGTATGAAATCCAGTGCCTCATACATTGCTCCAAATACCTGAGGCATGCATCTGAGGGAGTAGGCATCCTGCACTTTCTGGCAGTTCTTATGCGATTCCATTATCTTGCTGCCCTCGCATAATCTCCATAAGTTCCTTGCCACCCTTATCTGTCCTTTATAAGGGCGCGCTTTGGCAATTTCCTCCCTGAATGCCTGCCTTGTTCCTTTCAGTGCTTCCAGTGACATCGCACCTGCCACCTGGGCATTTTTTATTAAATTGACCGCATCGTAATAGGAAAGGCACAGCACAGCCGTCATGAACTGCGTTCCATTTATCAGCGCTATTCCTTCCTTTGCCTGAAGATGGATGGGTTTCATGCCAATTTTTTTCATTGCCTTCAAGGATGCCATTCTTTTTCCTTCATGAAATGCCTCTCCTTCCCCCATTAAGGAAAGGGCTACATGGGCAAGTTGAACCAAATCTCCGCTTGCTCCCACAGACCCCTGGGATGGCACATAAGGATAAAATTTTTTATTCAATGCCTCAGCAATTTTCTCCATCAACTCATATCTCACTCCCGAAAAACCCTTTGCCAAGGAATTCAGGCGGAGGAGCATTATGGCGCGCACAACTTCCTCATTCAATGCCTCTCCAGTACCACATGAATGACTCCTTATAAGATTCTCCTGCAATTCCTTTACCCTGTCATTCTCGATTCTTATGTTGGCAAGTTCTCCAAAACCAGTGTTTACGCCATAAATGGGCTTTTTCTCCCTCAGAATTTTCTCCACTATATTTCTTGACTTTTCCACCCTTTCTCTTACACCCTCATCAATTTCCACCCTTTCCCCATATCTTGCCACTTTGATGACATCCTCCACCCTCAAATTTTCTCCATCAACTCGCATTTTCTCACTTCAGCATGGGCATCCTTATTCCAAATTTTTTCGCATTCTTTATCGCCTCCTCATAACCTGCGTCGGCATGTCTCACTATTCCCAAGCCAGGATCTGTTCTGAAAACCCTCTTTATCCTCTCATCCGTCTCCCTGCTTCCATCACATACAACAACCATGCCCGCATGTGTTGATAATCCTATTCCAACGCCTCCTCCATTATGAATGGAAACGTTATCTGCTCCAGCTGCCGTATTGAGTAAAGCATTCAGCAGTGGCCAGTCTGCTATGGCATCACTCCCATCCTTCATCTTCTCCGTTTCCCTATTGGGAGAGGCAACGCTTCCAGCATCTAAATGATCTCGCGTTATGGCAACAGGTCCTATTATTCCTTCCCTCACCATTTTATTTATCTCCAGGGCAAATTTATCCCTCTCTCCATAACCGAGCCAGCATACTCTGGCAGGTAGCCCTTCCCACGGAAGATTCTCCTCCGCCTTCTTTATCCAGTTGGTGAGTATTTTGTTCTCTGGAAACATCTTCATCACCATTTCATCTGTGGCAAGAATATCCTCTTCATTGCCTGTAAGGGCAATCCATCTGAAGGGTCCACGCCCTTCGCAGAACATGGGGCGTATGTAGGCAAGAACGAAGCCTGGATAGTCGAAAGCATTTTTAACGCCTGCTTCATATGCCTGCCCCCTTAAATTGTTTCCATAGTCGAAAACTATCGCCCCTCTTTTCTGAAATTCCAGCATTGCCCTGCAGTGCTCAGCCATGGATTTCATAGCCATCTCCTTATATTTTTCGGGCTCCTCTTCCCTCAACTCAAATGCTTCCTGCAGATTCTCGCCATAGTAGCCAGCGGGCACATAACCATTTAATGCATCATGGGCAGAAGTTTGATCAGTAACAACATCTGGAGTAACCCCACGCTTCACCAGTTCAGGATGCACATCGGCGCAATTTCCCAGCAAGCCAACTGAACATCCAATGCCCTCTTCCTTTGCATTCTTCACAATCTCCAGTGCTTCGTCCAAGTCGGTAACCATCTCATCGCAATAGCCTGCTTCAATCCTTTTCTTTATCCTCTCCTTATCACATTCCACCACCAGGGCGGCGCCCCCATTCATTTTTATTGCCAGTGGCTGCGCTCCCCCCATTCCTCCCAGTCCGCCTGAAAGGACGAATTTGCCCTTGAGGGTGCCATCAAAATGCTTTCTTGCTAATGCAGCGAAGGTTTCATAAGTGCCCTGTATTATCCCCTGTGTTCCTATGTAGCACCATGAGCCTGCGGTCATCTGTCCGTACATTATAAGCCCCATGTCTTCCAGTTCATAGAATTTCTCCCATGTACTCCACTTTGGCACAAGATTGGAATTGGCTATCAAAACAACAGGAGAATCTTTTTTGGTTTTGAATATCCCAACTGGTTTTCCTGATTGGATGAGCAGTGTTTCATCTTCTTCCAGTTCCTCCAAACTCTCCACTATTTTGTGATAGGCATCCCAGTTCCTCGCCGCCTTGCCTGTGCCTCCATAAACAATGAGTTTCTCTGGAATTTCAGCATTCTCAAGATTGTTTTCCAGCATTCTCAGAATCCCTTCCTGCCTCCATCCCTTACATCGCAAACTTTTGCCACGAGCAGCTTTAATTTTCATGAAAGAAAAATGAATATGACATAAAAAAGGTTTTGTG